>NZ_JBHSBP010000054.1:0-83011 GCF_042650725.1 Micromonospora sp. GCM10011541 | reverse complement strand
TGATGGTCGAGGCCCGCGGCATCCCCCTCGGACGCGTCCTGGCCGGCGCCAACCGCCACGACTCCCCACTGCTCAAACCCACCCTGGAGCAACTCGACGGCCTCGGCCCGCTACCCGACGACATCACCGTCCACCTGGACGCCGGCTACGACTCGGCCACCAGCCGGGACCTACTCACCGAACGCGGCCTGACCGGCGAGATTGCCCGCAAGGGCGTCAAAGCCCCTATCCAGGCCACCCAGCGGTGGCACATCGAACGCACGAACGCCTGGCACAACGCCTTCAACCGGCTCCAACGCTGCTACGAACGCAAGGAGTCAGTCGTCCACGCCTACTTCGACCTCGCCGACGCGATCATCACTATACGTAGCCTCATCCGGCAGGCCTGGATCTCGCACCGGTGGGACACCCGCCCCACCCGCCGACCATGAAACCCACCTATCTGCGCGCCCTCTAAGCTGGTTAGGGCTGGTGCTGGCCGCGGCCGGCATGGCCAGCGGCCTCGGCCTGCTGGTCGCGTCGCCGGTGTTCGACACGCTGTGGCTGGTCGGGCTCTACGGCTGGACGCTGTGGCCGCTGCTCGCCGCGATCACGCTGGGCCTGCGCTGGATGCGGCTGCGCCGCAGCTAGCTTCACCGCGCCGGGTGAATGCTGATTCCGTGCCGGGTGCGGAGACGACCCGTACCCGGCACGCCGTGGGCACGCCCTCGTGAAAACGCTCGCTGCCGCTGTGTGCGGTGGCAACCTCGACGCCCGTCCGCCGAGATGATGGCGCTGCACGCTCACCGCTGCGCCCGCACCGGCACGGGGTGTCGAGTCCCACTCGGCCGGCGACTGCCTGCGCTGGGTAGTGGAAGAACACTGCGAACACCGTCGCTACGCCGAGCGCGACCTCGCCCTGCTCAACACGCTCTGATCGACGAGCCCGAGCCCAGGCGCACGGGACCGCCACGAAAGCTGGACGATCCGCATCTAGTCCGCAAGACGTGAGTTCAACGCCCGGCAGCCAGGCACCCGTCTGGTCGGCGACATCACCTACCTGCGCACCGACGAAGGCTGGTTGTATCTGGCCACCGTCATCGGCCTGGCCACCCGCATGGTCGTCGGCTGGCGGACCGCCGCACACATGCGCACCGGCCTCATCATCGACGCACTCTCGATGGCGAAAAGCAGGCCCACGTACGCCGCGACGTATTCAACTCCGATCGCGGCTGCCCTTCAATATACGTCCACCGAGTTCGCGGATTTCTGCGACCAGATCAACGTCAGGACCAGCGTCGGGCGGACCGGAGTCTGCTGGGACAACGCCGCCGCAGAGTCATTCTTCGCCACACTGAAAAACGAGATGTACTACAGGCAACGGTTCCCGACCCGCGCCAGAGCACGATTCGCCGTCGCTGAATACATCGAAATCTTCTACAACCGCCAGCGCCTGCATTCCACCCTCGGGTACCGCACCCCAGCCGAAGTTCTCACCGACCAAAGACTCCGTACCGCAGCCTGACCAGCAAACCCACGAGACACTGTCCAAGATCCTTGACACAGCTCATGGCCGCCTCGAGGACGTTCTGCAGGTGCTTCTCCTCCTCGCCGAGGTCTTTGCGAGCCCGCAGAAAAACCCCTACCTCGGCGAGGAGCTCGGGCTGTTCGTCGTCCTGGTTCTGCCCTGCTTCGGAGATGCAGAACTTCTCCGCCGGCATCTTCAGCCACTGGGTGAGGGTCATGAAGGCGTCGGCGTCGGGGCGGTAGCCGTTGGCCAGGCGGTCATCGTTGAGGGACTGCACCCCAGTTCGGCGGCGAGTTGCCGCCAGGAGAGGTTCTTGCTTTTCCGCGTGCGCATCCGCCGATAGAGGCGACGGACCCCGGCGCCCCCGGCATCGAAACTCATCCCGCGCCGCGCCCGGTGGCCACTGACCTGCAGGGCGCGGCCGCCAGAGAACGGGGGCCGGCCCATCCAGGCCGACCCCCGTCAGGTGCGAGCGCGGCTCAGCGGGCCGGCCGCGCGGTCACCTCACCCGCCGTGGAAGGCATAGACGTACGCCTGCACGCCGGTCGAGTCCGGTACGTGTCGCACTAGCGCGAACACCGTGTAGCGGCCGCCCCTGCCGACACCGAACTTCTGGAACCGCTGATCCGGACCGATCTGCCAGCCGAGCTCCGAGATAATCTCGTTGTCCATCCACGGGCTCCGGTTGGTAAACGGTCGCTCCTGGTCGGGCCCGCCGACCCGGCTCGACCCCGTCAGCGCATCGCGCAGTCCGTTGGCCGTCAGAAAGCTGTCCAAGCACTCCGCAGTGGAGTTCATGCCCAGGTAGACCCCGGTAGTAGTACCCGAACCCGTTGTCGACGAGCGCGTACCGGAGGTCGTCCCGGAGGCACAGCGGCACCGTGACGTCCGCGCGTTTGAGCCCCTCCTCGAGGGTGATGTCCCCACTGTCGACGGGGTAGGCGGAGACGCCTCCCCCGTTGCCGGCAGGGGTACGCCCGACCTCACCCGACTGCTCTCCGCAGGACACATTGAACGTCACGCCAACGAGCATCGCGATCGCTGCCGCCACCGACCGGGCCGAGCGCACCCCACGCCGCATTGTCAATTCACCTTTCGCATGTCGTACCTACCAGGTCTGGAGGTGGCTGGTACCGACCACCGCGAATTCACGCGCGAGGCCGAAACCGGCAGCCATGGTGGGATACTCGAACTTGCGCCAGCTCCGCCCGCTCGTCGCTGGTCAGCCCGTCACTGCGGGTTCCGACATCGAGTTCGGCCCGCCTCACCCATTCCCGCACCGCGGTCTCGGTCAGGTCGAAATCCTTGGACACCTGCCCGATCGTGCGGTCACCACGCTGGCACAACTCCACGATCTCGGCCTTGAACTCCACCGTGAACGACCGGCGCGGCCGAGGTCGCTCATACCCATGCTCTCCATGATGCTGGACATCCTCCCGGGACCTCTCGGTCCCTGATCTCGGATGTCCGTCAAAGCGGGTCAGGCCCAGACATCTACCGCGCACCGCTGGCTTCCATCCGCTCGGGATGGCGTGAGTGGCACAACCGGCGTTGAGACGGCACATCACATGGCAGAACGCGAATGGGGCCGACCGGGAAAGACACTTCCCGGCCGGCCCCTTGTCAGCCGATCCTCGGACGCGCCGCCAGCACCGGGCCTTGTCAGTGCTCATGTGAGCGCGTGCCCAGAAGCAGTGTCGAACTTCAGATGTCTGAACTTCTCGACGTAGACGAACCGCTTGCCGTCAGGCGAGAATCTCGAGTGATTCGCCTCCTCGTCGTCGACGATCCTCCTCTCTCCCCGGTCCCCAAGTCGACCGACCAGATCCCGGCCTCGTTTTCCGGCGACCCGACGGCGGCGATCACCGATCGGCCGTCCGGCGCCACGCCAGATCGGCGATGCCCGGAATCTCCGCGATAAACCCGGCCGAGGCCGATTTCACATCCCACTTGTCGTCACACCCTAATGGCGATACAGGCAATGTCGCGGCGTCCGGACGTATCCGTAGATGCGGCGCAGACGTTCGTGCCGGACTTTACCCAGCGCTGTGCGCCCCACTCCCGCCAAGGATCTTTGCTGTTCGGATCGGTGTTGGAGGAGAAGTAAAATCCGTCACCCCAAGCCTCAAGCTTCACGGTCCCGGACACTCCTCCGTAGGTGAATGCGCGAACCCAGCCAACCCATTGGGTGCGGTCGGTGTAGTTCTTGGAGCCCGTCGTCGCCTGTACGCAGGTTCCGTTCCCTAGCCCTGTGCACCCACCGACAGTGGTGTCGGCGTAAGCGGCAGTAGGTGCCGCGCCGAGCAACAGGAGCAGCGAGAGTGCTCCGACAGGAAGTAGCGCGAAAAGTCGACGTCGTGTCCTCATCGGATTTCCTCCTCGTACGAGACAGACCTCCGCATCTGGCATGACCGGGATAGGTTTGCCGATGGGAGAGCATCGACCGGATGTCGATACCGTCAAGGCTCTGCCGAGGATCGATGTTGCAACCTGGATGCTGCTCACTTGTTTAAGGCGTGCAATAAACAGCCAGGCTCACCGCAGATCATGGTATATGCAGCAGCTCCGCCGCCGTGACTGATCAGGTGCTCGTCGGCGGGTCGGCTTGACCTGTGGGATCCGGGTTGGATCATGGTCGGGAGTCTGGAGCGCCATCCATCGTGGAGCTGCCTGAGCGGGTTGCTCGTCTGAAGGCCCGGATCGTTGAGCTTGAGGGAGACAACGTTCGGCTGCGGCAGGAGAACGCGGTGTTGCGGGCGGAGAACGCGGATCTGCGGGCTCGGCCCGGGCAGGACTCGTCGAACTCGTCGCGGCCACCGTCGTCGGACGGGTCGGTCAAGCCGGCGCCGAAGTCGTTGCGGACGCGGTCGGGTCGGCGGCCGGGTGGACAGCCTGGTCATGAGGGCCGCACGTTGCGGCAGGTGGCTGATCCGCACGAGCGGTTCACGCACGAGCCGGCGGGGTGTGGTGGGTGCGGTGATGATCTGAGCAATGCGGTGGTGGCAGGGGTGGCGGTGCGGCAGGTGTTCGACCTGCCGGACATCGGCGTGCGGGTCAGCGAGCATCGGATCATGTCGCGTCGGTGCCGGTGCGGGCAGATGACCGCCGGTCGGGCCCCAAGCGGGGGGATGTTCCGGTGCAGTACTGGCCGAGAGTTAACGCGGCCGCGGTGTATCTGCAGCAGGCGTTGTTCGGGGCGCAGGCGCGGACCGGGCGGGCGATGACGGATCTGTTCGGGGTGCCGATGTCGGCCGGCGCGGTCGCCGCCGCGCACGCACGCGCCGGTGACGCCCTGGCCGACTCGGAGTTCGTCGATCAGGTCCGTGACGCGTCGACCAGCGCGAGCGTGGTGCATGTCGACGAGTCCGGGCTGCGGGTCGCCGGCAGGCTGCACTGGGTGCATGTGGCCACCACAGGGAAGTACACCTCGTCTGGGTACACCCGAAACGTGGTCGGGACGGCATCGACGCCGGGCAGGTGATGGGCTCGATGACCGGGATCGCCGTGCACGACGCGTGGGCGCCGTACGACACCTACACCCCGGCCGGACACCAGTTGTGCTGCGCGCATCTGCTACGCGAGCTGACCGCCGCCGCCGAACTGGCGCCGCGGGCGGTGTGGCCCTGCAGGCGGCCGACGCGCTCCTGCGGCTCAAGACCGCAGCGGACACCGCCCGTTCCCACGCGGTAGGCGGGATCGACCCCGGCCTGCTCACCGAGCAGACCGGCCTGTTCCGCCAGGCCACCCTCGTAGCGATCAAGGACCATCACCACGACACATCCAAGACCGGCCGAAAAATCGCCGCGCTGGCCCGCCGGATGCGTGACCGCATCAACGACTACCTGCGCTTCGCGGTCGATCTGCGGTCCCCGTTCGACAACAACACCGCCGAGCAGCAGATCCGCATGGTCAAAATCTGGCAAAAAGTTCTCCGGGTGCTTACGCACCCTCGACGGAGCCCAACAATTCGCGCTGATCCGCTCCTACCTCGCCACCGCCACCGCCCACGGCCGCAACCTCCTGCAAGCCCTCACCGGCCTCGCCACCGGGCGACCCTGGCTGCCCGCAACCGAACCGACCACCTGACCAGTCACGATTCCTCCTGCGTCCGGGTGCCTGCGTTCTCCGGTGGCGGCGGCAGCTGGATGCCCGCAGGTTCATGGCCGCGTTGCCCAGGAACCCGCGTCGGTACCAATGGTTGCCGAAAGTGTCGGCTTGCTGCCGCTGTGTTGCAGCCGACGGTGACGCGTGCGATAAATGGCCGGTGGGTACCGGAGGTCGGCGCGGTCGGCCGCATCGTTTGCCCCACCCGGTGGCAGCGCGGCCGGGTTGGTCCGTGCAGCAGGGCCGGGCGGCCTGGCTGTTGCGCGTCAACCGCTTGTACGGGCCGAACGAGCAGTGGCAGCGCGGCGCCGTCTTCGCTGAAGCTTTCCAAGGTGGCTGCTGGCCCGAACGCACCAGCGTGTACCGGATCTCCCGCTGGGAAACGGCCACCGTGCGCGTCCCCTACTTGGCGGTACGCCGGTACGAGGAACTGCTGGATCTACCCGCCAATGGTCTCGTCGCGCTGCTCGACGCGATCTACCGGTACTCGGCCGCGACCGTCGGCAACGCCCTGCAGCTGGATAGGGGGCTGCGCGAGGGAAGCCCGCACCAGGCGGCCCGCCTAGAAGAGTTGCTGGAGGCGGCCCGGTCCGAGGACGTGTTGACAGGGTCGGACTGGGACGAGCTGACCAGCTATCTTGCTTTCGCACCACGGCAGATGATCACGCCACGCTCAGCCTGGACCGATATCGCGGAACGTTTGTTAGCCGAGATGATCGTCGCCGACGGCGTGGCATGGATGCAGCGCTACGAGGCGCTCAACCGGCTACTCGCCCACCCCGTCGGCCAGCAGCACGCGGTAGCGGCCTGTGCAAGCCTGGCCGCTGATCGCACCAACCAGGTGTTCGTCGAGACGGTAAGCGCGTTGGACGCCAGCGCTCATCCCGACGCCAGCCGGCACGTCCTCGACCAGCTCATGCATCCCACGAACGATCGGGCACAGTACGGCGCTCTGCTGGCCAGCATCCGAAAGCTGCGGTATGGACACTTCAGCGAACCGCAGCTGCGACGCCTCGTGCCGGTCGTCAATGAACTAGCGCTCGACCCCGCCCGGTACGAGGACGCTCAACCGCTCGCCGCCGAACTCCTCCGCCGACTGCCGACCGACGTGCCAGCCGCAGCAAAGGCCAGGCTGCGCCACGTCGTGATCGGCGACCCGACGCTTAATCAGGTACTGCCTGCGAGCCGGCTGGCCGCAGCGGAGGCGGGCCAAATCCTCATCGCCCGAATCACGAACACCGCTATGGCCAACATGCCCCGGGACGTGCCCAACTTCCACGACGAGTTATTACCAGTACTGCTCGACGAGATGTTCTTCAGCCCGGTGTTCGACGTGCGACTGTGCGCAGCGATCCTGCTCTTCGGAACCCCCTACCGGCGGCCACTCGCCGTCGCGCTCGCGCTGGAACTCGGCAAGCATGCCGCAAGCTTCAGCGTCGATGTTGCCCACGCCATGATCGAGGCGCTGCGCATCCTAGGCGACGAAAAGCAGCGCCCGATCATCGAACGTTTGACCACGGCAAGCGGAGTGCCCCCGCCCATCACGGTCGCGGCCACACAGGCCATCGGACACCTCGGCGGAAGCAGTGAAGACCGCTACTGGAAGAGTGCCGTCAACCACCACGCTCACCTCTGGGACCGAACCCGAAACAAAACAAGCGCCTCGGCGCTGAGCGCGCTGATCTACGGGCTCGGCGTGGCACACAACACGGCCCTGCTCCAACATGTGCGCGAGAACCATCAGGCCCCCGCCATGGCGCGCGCCGCCGCCTCGTGGTGGCTCAACCTACCGCGGACTGTCTACGAGAGCGCCACCCAGTAGATCCCACAAGTTCGCCCCCAGTGGGATGCCCGCCGCCCTGTGGTTCACGATGACTGGCCGCCGAGACATCAGGCACCCGTGATGTGGCGGCGGTGAGCGTGTCGTGCGCCGGCCATGGCCACGTGGCCACGACGGTCCCCCGGACTAGCCTCGGACTAGCCTCGCAGCCCAACCTCGTCAGCCCCGACAGCTGAACTCTCGACAGCTCCGACCGATGGCCGACCCACCGAGCAATGGATACGCGAATGCGACCCGAATCAGCGCTCGTTAGGAGGCAGAGCAGCAGGCCAGCCGCCTCCGACGGATCGATGGGCATAGGCTTAGGAAGCCGATGCTCTATCCCCTGCTACGAGGGCGCGAGGGTCCAGCTCACCTGCCAGCGGAGACCCGCGAGTGTCCCGGACCGCCCACGATAAGCGCGGACGCTACCAAACGAGACCGGCCAGGGACCCGTGGCGGCAGACCGCCGGGGTCGGGCCGGAGCTCGGAAGCTCCGGCCCCCGGGAACCGCCATGATGCTGTTGCCTTGTGCAGCTGGCCTACGGCGCCGGGTACTGCACGACGTACACCGGCACACCGATCTTGGTCGTGTCGGCCGCATCGCCCACGCCGTTGACGACGTGGTCGATGGTTCCGGCGCTGAGGTTGACCGTCATGACGTGGTGCAGCTTGACGCCCGGGGTCTCGGGAACCTCGAAGCCGTTCTCGGTGTGGATCGCCGGGTTGTTCTGGTTGAAGACGTAGACGCCACCGCCGTAGAGGGTGTGCGTCTTCACGTGATCGCCGACCTTGTAGCCGGCGTATCCCTCGACATCGCCGTTCATCCAGTCGGCCTGGGTGGGCGGGTCGTACGGCAGTTCGTTCTGGTACAGGATCGTGGTGCCGTGGTCACCGTTCCAGACGGTGTTGTACTGCTGGAAGTGCTCGACGAACAGGCCCGTCGCGGTCACGTGGTCGCCGTTGATCACGGCACCGTAGCGGCCGGTGTTGGTGTTCCAGCGTTCGGTGTCGGTGAGCCCCTCGACGCCGTGGTCGGCACGCCACACCCAGGTGTGGTCGATGAGCACGTTGTCGCTGTTGACCTCGAGCGCGATGTCGGTCTTGCCGACGTGCGGTCCACCGACCCGGAAGTACACGTCGGACAGCGTCGTCGGGTTGTCCGCCGAGCTCTTACGCTCGCCGTGCTTCTGGCCAACCCGCAGCAACACCGGCGATTCCTCGAGACCCGCGTCGACCGTGACACCGGCGATGACGACGCCCGGAACGTCAGCGATGTCGAGTGGGGTGGAGCCGTTCACGGCGGTGAGCGTGGCGTGCCCGAGCCCGAGCACCACGGTGTCGGGGCGCTTGACCCTGATGCTCCGCGCGATGTCGTACACACCGGGGGTGAGCAGCAGGTGCTTACCGCGCGCGAGTTGGCTGTTGATGAGCTGCACCGAGTCCGACGGCTTCGCGACGAAGAAGTCGGTGATCGGTAGCGTGCGGCCCGCCGTCATGCCGTTGGCCCACGAGATGCCACGGCTGTTCTGCTGCGCGGCGGGCACCCGGACGTTGTACCTGCCCTGCGCGTCGACGAACAGGTACGGCTTCTCGCGACTGAGGGGAGTGGCGTCCAGCGTCGTGTAGGGCGGGTTCGGGAAGGCGGCGTCGTTCGGAGCACCGACAACACCCGAGAAGACCTGGTTCCACACCCCGTTGGACCAGCCGGTGACTTCGCTGTTGCGGGTCAGCCACTGCTGCTGTGACCCGTTGATGACGAACGGCAGCTTGGAGTCGGCGATGAAGCCGCCGCTGGCGTACTGCGGGCCGGCGGTGCAGTAGTCCATCAGGGACAGGTTGGCGCCGCTGACGTTGAGGCGACGCATGGACACGGCCTGGGAGACGGCCCAGAAGTCGGCCGAGGCGCGGCACCCGTCCTGGCCGGTCGCGTTGACGTTGATCGACAGATTGGACAGGGTGCGCCAGAAGTTGACGAGCGCGAGGCAGTTGCTCGTGCCGCCGTCCGCCAGGCAGCGGTTGTAGACCTCGACCTTGCCGTTGATGACGACGTCGGTGGGTGCGGCGCCCAGGCCCGAGATCTCGGTGTAGTAGCCGACCTTGATCTGCAGCGGGTGCTCGGCGGTGCCATACGATCCCGGCTTGAACAGGAACGCGTAGCGCTGGCTCCCCATTTCGTTGTCGACCTGGGCAGCGTGCGCCGCGTCGAGCGCCGCCTGGATCTCGGTGACCGGCATGCTGGGATCGAAGATGGTGACATTCGAACCGAAGTCCGGGGTGGCGGGGGGTGGCGGGGAGGCGGCAGCAGCCGCTCCCGTCGTCATCACGGCGGTCGTCAGTACCAGACCGAGCGCGAACGCCCGCCCGAGTTGCCGGAGGCCGACGTGCCGCCTCGCGGGCTCGTCGCCACCAGGATGCTGGGTCGTCATGCGGTTCGTCCTTTCCACGGGGCGGCCGGCGCTGCGGGCACAGCGCCGTCGGGCTGAATGCCGGGCAATGAAGATGGCCCAAGGGGTGCCGGTGGTGGGACGGGCGCGCGAGCCTTCTCCCGCGCCGGCGTGGCTCACGATTGCCATGGACCTGCCTCATCAGGGGGACGGGTGGCCGGACACCGGCGGCAAGGCCTTGGAGAGCGCTCTCACCGCTGCTTCGACTTGTATCAGGCCGTGAAAGATGTAGATGAGGATGTTTCTACCCTGTGAACTGATCCTGCGCTATGTCGCGCGGCCCTGTTTTTTGGGCGCCGGCTGATCGTCCGGTCGGGCCGGCCGATCAAGGCAGTCTCGAACGGCGAAGCCAGCAACCCGCCCCCCGCCCGTGGCTGCCGCCGAAGTCGGCATTCGCCGGGTTCCGGTTCCCGCCGGAGGTGATCGTCGTCGCGGTCCGGTGTACCTGCGGTACAACCTCTCCTATCGCGACGTTGAAGCGCTGCTGATCGAGCGTGGTGTGGAGGTCGACCACGTCACGGTCTACCGGTGGGTGCAGCGGTTCACGCCGCTGCTGGCGGAGTACTCCGCCGGTTAGCGCCAGCCCCGCGGGCCCGCTGCCGCCCTCGCGGGCTGCAGCGGGTCCTGATGGTCCAGCAGCGGTAAGGCGTTTCCCCTCGTTGAACCGGCCGAGGCGGGTCTGCAGGTCGACGGGGAAGGGGAAGGATCTGGTGTTCGAGGGTTTCGAGGAGGTGGACGTCGCCACCGCGGACACGACCATCCACGGGCGCCGGGGCGGCGACGGCCCGCCTGTCCTGCTGCTGCACGGGATGCCCGAGACCCACCTCATGTGGCACCGGATCGCGCCGCGACTCGCGGAACGGTTCACCGTGGTGGCCACCGACCTGCGCGGCTTCGGTGACAGCGGGAAGCCGCCGACCACGCCGGACCATGCGCCGTACAGCATGCGCGAGGTGGCCCGCGAGCAGGTGGAGGTCATGCGGCTGCTGGGCTACGACACGTTCGCCGTCGTCGGGCACGACCGCGGCGCGCGCTGCGCGTACCGGATGGCGCTGGACCACCCCGACACGGTGACCCGCCTCGCGGTGCTCGACATCGTGCCCACCGGCGACGCTTTCGGCCGGGCCGACATGGACTTCAGTCTCGGGTTCTGGCTCTGGTCGTTCCTCGCCGCTCCCGAGCCGGTGCCGGAACGACTCGTCGCCCAGGCGCCGGAGGTGATCGTCGACTACATGCTCGACTCGTTGTCCGAGGTACCGGACGCCTTCCCGGCCGCCGTAAGGGCGGAGTACGTGGCGAAGCTCAGCGCCCCGGACGTCATCCACGCGATCTGCGAGCAGTACCGGGCGGCCGCCGGGCTGGACTACCAGCACGACGAGGCCGACCGCGGCAACCGGCGGATCCGGTGTCCCGTCCTGGCGCTGTGGAGCCACGCCGGCCCGGTGGCGAGCTGGTACCGGCCGCTGGAGGTATGGCGGGCCTGGGCCGACCAGGTCGACGGAGGTCCCGTCAAGGCTGGCCACTTCCTGCCGGAGGAGGCCCCCGACGAGACCGCGCGGCACCTCCTCACCTTCCTCACCTGAGATCACCGGGCCCGACCGGATCTCCGACGAGGGGCTCAGAGCGGGCACGATGGGTACGTGGACATCGAGCCGGTCGACTGCGCGCCCGAACAGGCCTTCCCGTGCGCGGTCCTTCGGCAGCGCTGGCAGGACCTCACCTTCCTGCACTGGGCCGTCGCGCCGGAACTCGTCGCGCCCCTGCTGCCCGGCGGCGCCCGCCCGGACACCCTCGACGGGCTCACCTACGTCGGCCTGATCGGTTTCCGGATGGTCGGGCTGGGCCTCGGACGGGGCCGGGGAGTGCCGTACTTCGGCAGCTTCTGGGAGACCAACGTCCGGCTGTACTCGGTCGACGACACCGGCCGGCGGGCCGTGGTGTTCCGCTCGCTCGACGCGTCCCGGCTGGTCCCGGTGCTGGTAGCGCAGCTGAGTTTGCGGCTGCCGTACAAGTGGTCGACGATGCGGCTGGACCGGGACGGTGAGCGCCTGACCTACCGATGCCGGCGCCGCTGGCCCGGCCCGGTCGGCGCGACCAGCCGGATGGTGGTCCGGGTGGGTGAGCCGATCGCCGACCCGACCCCGCTGGAACACTTCGTCACCGCCCGCTGGGGCCTGCACACCCGGGCGTACGGGCGCACGCTGCACCTGCCGAACTGGCATCCCCGCTGGCCGCTACACCGGGCCGAGCTACTGCACCTGGACGACGAGCTGGTCACCGCCGCCGGGCTGCCGCCGCCGGCCGGATCGCCGGCGAGCGCGCTCTACTCCCCCGGCGTCCCGGTCCGGTTCGGCCCACCGGCCACCGTGCGCCGATCAGACTGACCGCCCGGGCCAGCGCCGACCGCCTCAGTCCTCCTCCGGCACCGCGCGGCGGCGGGTGGCGGTGTTGAGGTGAGCCCCAGTCATGCCGCCTGACTCCTACGCACTCGTTCACGACGGGTCGCGCAGCGCTCGCCGGAGGTGTGTCGTACTGCATGGTTGACAGACGCGCCACAGCCCGACACACCGACCGACGCGCTACGTTTCTGCGTCGCCCGGGCCGGTGCATCAGTGGCACGAGCCAGCACATTTCAGGGCATCAAGGTGTTGGCGGGCGAGCCGCCCGCCGGCGGAGAGCGATCCGGCCGGTGCCCTCCCGCAACTTCCGCGCCGTCCGACCCAGCTCGAACGCGATCCGGGCGGCCTCGTACGCCTCTGCGGCGCCCGGCTCCGCCATCCGGCGTGCGCGCAGGTCGTCCCACTCCGCGTGCTCATTCATCTTTGGGTCCCCTCGACGATGCCGGCCGCTCTGCCAGCCATCGCTCAAGAGCCCAACGACGGTCAACGCGCAGGGTGCTGGTGCTGTTCGTCACGTCTCGGCGACACTTCCGCCACCGGTCGGTCAAAGCGCAACCGATCGCGCCGGGCTCAAAATGTCGGGTCCGGGATCACCCGGGTGCCTAGCGTCGGTGGCGGTAAACGGAAGGAGCACCGGGTGCTGGAGCGGCTCAACCAGGCCATGGCGCACATCGAGCGGCACCTCGACCAGCCGGTCGAGGTGGCCGAACTGGCGCGGATCGCGGTCACGTCGGCGTACCACTTCCGGCGGCTGTTCTCCGCCCTCGCCGGCATCCCCCTGTCCGAGTACGTCCGGCGGCGGCGGCTCACCGTCGCCGGCGCGGAGGTCCTCGCCGGCAAGGAGTCGCTGCTCGACATCGCGGTCCGCTGGGGGTACGGCTCGAACGAGGCGTTCGCCCGGGCGTTTCGCGCCGTGCACGGCGTCGGTCCGAGCGAAGCCCGGCGTACGGGGGCGGCGCTTCGCGCCCAGCCCCGGATGTCCTTCCGACTCGTCGTCGAAGGGAGCACCAGCATGCAATACCGGATCGTGGAGAAGGACGACTTCCGCCTGGTCGGCCGCAAGGCCCGCGTCCCCCTGGTCCACGAGGGGATGAACCCGGCCATCGTCGCGTTCATCCGGAGCATCGGACCGGAGACCGTACGCCGGATGGAGGCGCTGTCCGACCAGGAGCCGAAGGGCATCGTCAACGTCAGCGACAACCTCGCCGGCAGCCGGGAGGAGGGCACCGAGCTGGACTACTGGCACGGGGTGGTGACCGGCGCCGATGCGCCGGACGACATGGCGAGCCTGCCGGTGGCAGCGGGCACCTGGGCGGTCTTCGAGTCCTCGGGGGAGTTCCCGCAAGCGTTGCAGTACCTGTGGCGCGACGTGTTCACCCAGTGGTTCCCGTCGAACCCGTATGAGAGCCGGCCCGGGCCGGAGATCTCGAAGGTCCGGGTGTCGGCGGACGGGAAGCAGGCCGACGCCGAGCTGTGGATCCCGGTGCGGCGAACCTGAGGTTCTCAGCCCTCGGCGGCGGCCCGCGCCAGGCAGGCCGGGACGTCGCCCGCGTGGTACGGGTGCTCGCTCGGCTCGATCGCGGCGAGGAACATCGCGTACACCGCGGCCAGCCGCAACGGGCCGACCGGACGCAGCAGCGCGACCGCCCGCTCCGGGTCGCAGCCGGGCACCTCGGCCCGCCACCGGGCCGCCCACGCGGACAGTAGCGGCGCGGCCGTCGCCGGGGCGAGGGTTTCGGTGAGCCGCAGGATGTCGAAGGCAGGATGGCCGACGAACGCGTCGCCCCAGTCGATGGTCACCCGGCGTTCGCCGTCGCCGCGCACGTTGCCGGGGTGCAGGTCGCCGTGGACGAGGGTGTCGGGCAGCCCGCAGCGGCGTACCTCGTCGAGGCGGTCGTCGAGGCCGGCGAGCAGGCCGTCCACGGTGGAGACGTCGTGCGGGGCGAGGGCGGCGCGGATCCACCGGGCCAGCACCGGCCCCCGCCGATCCGGTACGCCGGCCGCGATCAGCGCCGCCACGTCATGGGCGGCGCGGACCTGGATGGCGTGGTGGTCGGCGGCGATGGCGGCACGCTCCTCGACGCCGGCCTGGTAGCGGTCCTCGCCCGGCACCTGGTCGAGCAGCACCCGGCCCGCCCCGTCGTCGGCGAGCACCGTCGGGGTGGCGCCGGGCGCGGCGTCGGCGAGCCAGCGCAGCACCGCGCCCTCGTGCCGGAGGAAGACCGGCACCTGCTTGAGCCAGGTGCTGCCGTGCCCTCCGTCGAGGCGCCAGATCGCCGAAAGGTTCCAGGTGCGCACGTCGAGGCCGTACCGCCGGCGGGCCTCGGTGACCACCGAGCCGACCTCCTGCCACCACGGCTCGGGCACGTCGTACGCGGGGAGGGCGCCCAGCGGCGCGCCGACCTGGTCGACCAGCAGGAGGGTCACGGTGCGGGACACGCCGGGACGGTAGCGCCCGACGCGTCGTGGTGGCGAAGGGATTACCGCGACCCTGACGGACTCCGGGCCGGCCCTTCCGGGGCCGCTGGGGGTGAGCCCTGATGTCCCCGCCTCGTCCCGCTGCCAGGCTGACGCAATGATCGCCACCGATTCCCGCGCCACCGCGCCCGCCCCGTACGCCTGGTTGCGGCCGACGGCCCTGACCGCCTCGATGCTGCTGTTCGGCTACGGCATCCTCCGCCTCCTCGACGGCCTGGACGGGCACCGCGACAAGTCCGCGTGGCCCTGGCTGGCCGGGCACACCCTGTTCCTGCTCGGCATGGTCCTGTTCGCCGTGCTCGTGGTGGAGCTGCGCGGCCTGCTGCTCGCCACCTCGCCGCAGCAGCGGGTGCTCACCGACGTGGCCACCGTGGCCGGGCTGGTCGGCGCGGCCGCGTTCGGCTGGGTGATCCTCGGCGACCTGTTCCCGCGCTTCGCCGAGGCGATGCCGCCGCCGGACGTGGTGCTGATCGGCGGGCCGGCGCTGTTCCAGCTGGGCCTGCTCACGCTGCTGGTCCGCGCGGCCGTCGTCCGGCCCCGGCTGCTGCCGGCCTGGGGGCCGGTGCTCGTCCTGGTCGGCTTCCTCGCGATCGGGGTCGAGCTGGACCTGCTGCCGGTGGGCGCCGCGCTGGTCTTCGCCGGCCTCTTCCCCCTCGCCCGGCCCGCCCGCTGATCGTCGCGCCGGGCACCACCGGCGGGTACGGTCCGGGCATGGAGCAACGCATCAGTCTGGTCACCCTCGGCGTGGCCGACCTGGCCCGGGCCCACGCCTTCTACGAGCGGCTCGGCTGGCGGGGTCAGGAGGTCGAGCAGACCGTCTTCTTCCAGGCCGGCGGGCTGGCCGTGGTGCTCTGGGGGCGCGACAAGCTGGCCGACGACGCCGGCCTGACCGATCGGGGCGCCGACGGGTTCGGCGGGCTGAGCCTGGCGCAGAACGTACGCAGCCGCGAGGAGGTCGACGCGATCCTGCGCGAGGCGGCCGAGGCCGGGGCGACGGTGACCCGCCCGGCCCGGGAAACCTTCTACGGCGGGTACGCCGGCTGCTTCACCGACCCGGACGGTCACCTGTGGGAGATCGCCTGGAACCCCGGCTTCCCCCTGGGTGAGGACGGCACGCTCACAGTCCCCGACTTCGGCGGCTGACCGGTCAGGTGTGGACGATGCGGCGCACGCCGCCCTGGCCGGCGCAGGCCTCCCGCTGTCCGCCAGTCAGGCTGAGCAGCCCGTCGCGGCACTGGACGAGGTAGCCGCTGCCGGACCAGAAGCCGGGCGCGCAGTCGAAGAACTCGCAGGTCCGCGCGGCGGGCCGGCGGACCCGGTAGCCGTCGCCGCAGAAGTCGTACCCGAAGGGGTTCGCCGGGGCGCCGCAGCGCGGTTCCCCGGCGGGCTGCGGCGCGGCGGTGCGGGACCGCGCGGGCGTCGGCGCGGGGCTGGTCTTCTTCCGCGGCTTCGGCGCGAGCGTGGTCTCCACCCGCACGGCGGGGGCGACCGGTCGGGGTGCGGGCGTCGCGGTGGCCGCCGGGGTGGCGGCGGAGGCGACGTCCGAGCCGGGCCGCACCGGCGGGTCGGACTCGAAGAGCATCGCCGGCACCACCAGGGCGAGGGCCGCGGCCACCGCGACGGTACGGCGGCCGCCCGGCACCCGGGCGGAGAGCCGGGCCTGCGCCGGGGTGACGATGCCCGGCCGGAACGGCTGGACCTGCGCGTGTTCGGCGATCAGCTCGTCGAGCTGGGCGACCACGGCGGCGCGCTGCTCGATGGCGTCGGCGAAGGCGAGGGTCAGCTTGAACCGGAAGTCGGCGACCGCGCCGGTCGGCAGCAGCAGCCCGGAGGTGCGCCGCCGGTCGAGCACCTGGATCAGCGTGACCGGGGCCGCCGGGTCGTGGGCCAGCCCGGTCATCCGCCCGTACGCCCAGTCGCGCCGGCCGCGCCCGCCGAGCAGCACCAGCCGGCGGTTGGTGAGGACGGCGAGCCCGGCGTCGGTGACCTTGAGGCCCTCCGGGCGGCGCGGGCGCAGCGCCGGCGGGTCCGGGTCGACGGTCAGTTCGGGGGCCGGCAACACGGCGGTGTGCCGCACCTCGACCAGTTGGGCGGCCGGCAGCGTCCAGAAGACGACCTCGCCGGGGGCCAGCTCGATCGGCAGGCCGACGCCGGCCTCCGCCGAGCCCTGGAAGGAGCCGGCGAGGATACGCAGCCGGCGCAGTTCGTCGTCACGCCGTCGCCACGCCTCGTCGGCGTCGCGGAAGGTCCGCTGCCGCCGGTCGTTCTGCCGGTGCGCCCACCGGTACCGCCATGTGGAACCCGTCGAATCAGTCTTCGCCACGCCGACTCCTCCGCCGCGCGAGCCCACCAATCGGGGTGTCATGCACATCAACTGCGACGGAAGGCCGACAAGACACGCGAAAGTCGTTAATCTGACCGATCGGCGGATTGACCCGCACAATCGGCGGAGTCCGCCGCGTCGATTCCCGGCCGGGACCGGGTGCTCCGGGTCGGACCGCTTCACCATGCGAGGGGGTCCCGGCGTCGGTAACGTCAGCCACAAGCCGGGGTGCGCCGTGGCCTCGGGGGGAGGGAGGTGGACCGGTGAGCGACACGACCTCCACCGTCGTGGTCGGCGTGGACATCGGCACCACCAGCACCAAGGCCGTCGCGTACGACACCGACGGGCGGCGGCTCGCCATGCACTCGGTCGGCTACCCGCTCGACGAGCCGCACCCGGGCTACGCCGAGCAGGACCCCCGGCTGATCCTCGACGCGGTGGTCGAATCGGTCCGGGCCGTGGTCGCCGAGCTGCCCGAGCCGATCGCCGGGCTGTCGTTCAGCACCGCGATGCACAGCCTGATCGGCCTGGACGCCGACGGCACCCCGCTCACCCCGTCGGTCACCTGGGCGGACTCCCGGGCCAGCGGGCAGGCCGAGCGGCTGCGCGCCGCGCCGTCCGGGCTGGCCCTGCACCGCCGCACCGGCACGCCGGTGCACCCGATGGCGCCGCTGCCGAAGCTGGTCTGGTTCGCCGAGCAGCAGCCGAAGCTCTTCGAGCGGGTCGCGCACTGGGTCGGCATCAAGGACTACGTGCTGCTGCGGCTGGCCGCGGCGCTCGTCACCGACCACTCGGTCGCCTCCGCCACCGGCCTGATGGACATCCACAGGCTGGCCTGGGACCCGCAGGCGCTGGGCGTCGCCGGGATCACCGAGGAGCAGCTGCCCGAGCTGGTCCCCACCACCACCGTGCTGCCCGGCCTCACCGCCGAGGCGGCCGCGGCGACCGGCCTGCCCGCGGCCACCCCGCTCGTCGTCGGCGCCGGGGACGGCCCGCTGGCCAACCTCGGGCTCGGCGCGGTCAAGCCCGGCGTGGTGGCCTGCTCGATCGGCACCTCCGGGGCGATGCGGGTGGCCGTCGAACGGCCCGCCGTCGACCCGCTCGGCGGCGTCTTCTGCTACGCGCTCACCGAGAACCGCTGGGTGGTCGGCGGGGCGATCAACAACGGCGGCATCGTGCTGCAGTGGGCCGGCGACGCGCTCGCCCCGGAGCTGGGCGAGCACGCCGAGGAGGAACTGCTCGAGCTGGCCGCCCGGGCGCCGGTCGGCTCCGGCGGGTTGATCATGCTGCCGTATCTACTCAGTGAGCGGGCGCCGCACTGGAGCGCGCTGCCCCGCGGCGCGTATGTCGGGCTGACCCACGGCCACCGGCGCGAGCACCTGGTCCGGGCCGCGCTGGAGGGGGTCTGCCAGCAGCTCGCCCTGGTCCTGTGCTCGGTGCGGGCGGCCGGCAACGAGGTCCGGGAGATCCGCGGCAGCGGCGGCTTCGCCCGCAGCCCGCTGTGGCGGCAGATCCTCGCCGACGCGCTCGGCATGCCGGTGCGCTTCCCCGCCGGGTACGAGGGGTCCAGCTTCGGCGCCGCGCTGCTCGGCATGCAGGCCCTCGGCCTGATCGAGTCGATCGACGTCGCCGCCGACCTGGTGGAGATCGACGAGACGGTACGCCCCGACCCGGCTTCGGCGGCCACGTACGCCGCCCTGCTGCCCCTCTTCTCCGAGCTGTACGACGCGCTCGTTCCGACGTTCGCGTCGCTGCGACGGCTGGCGCCGAGCCTGCCGCCGGAGCCACCACCCACCGCCCCACCCATGTGATCGCCCGTCCCGCAGTCACGGACGACTACCGAAGGTCGTGATAGCTGTGGTCACTCCGCTCGCCGCACCGGCGGCACCGCTCACCAACGCCGGTGACGCTCAACTGATCACCGCCGCCGTGCTGGGCATCGCCGCTGTGGTGCTGCTCATCGCCTGGGGCAAGGTGCACCCGTTCCTGTCCCTGATCCTCGGCGCGGCCGTGCTCGGCGTGGTCGCCGCCGTGCCGGTCGACAAGATCGTCACCTCGTTCAGCGCCGGGGTCGGCTCCACTGTGGGCGGGGTCGGCCTGCTGATCGCGCTCGGCGCCATGATCGGTGGCCTGCTCGCCGAGTCCGGCGGCGCGGACAGCATCGTCGAACGGGTGGTCGCCCGGGTCGGCGGTGCCGCCCTGCCCTGGGCGATGGCCGGGGTGGCCGCCCTGATCGGGCTGCCGCTCTTCTTCGAGGTCGGCGTGGTGCTGCTGGTGCCGATCGTGCTGCTGGTCTCCCGGCGGGTGGACATACCGCTGATGAAGATCGGCATTCCGGCGCTGGCCGGCCTGTCGGTGCTACACGGCCTGGTCCCGCCCCACCCCGGTCCGCTGGTCGCGATCGACGCGCTCGGCGCCAACCTCGGCCAGACCCTCGCGCTCGGGCTGCTGGTCGCCATCCCGACGGTGATCATCGCCGGGCCGATCTTCGGCAACTTCATCGCCCGCTACGTGCCCGCCACCGCACCGGAGGCGTTGCTGCCCACCAGGCAACCGCTGGCGGTCGCCGGCGGGCGGGGGCCCGCGGCCACCGGTCGCCCCCGGATGGACGCCGACGGGGACCTGGTCGCCGAGGACGACCTGGTCAACCCCGGTACCGGCCGCCCTGGCGAGCCGATCGACGAGGCTGCCACCGCTGCGGTGCGGGCGCGCCGCGCACCCGCGCTGTGGGCCGCGTTCATCACCGTCCTGCTGCCTGTGGTGCTGATGTTACTGCGCGCGATCGGCGAACTGGCCCTCGACAAGGGCACCACGGGCCGCAAGGCGCTGGACATCATCGGCACCCCGATCATCGCCCTGCTCGCCGGCGTCATCTTCGCGATGATCTTCCTCGGCTACCGGACCGGTTTCAGCCGCAGCCAGGTCTCCGGCTTCCTCGGCGGGTCGCTGCCGCCGATCGCCGGCATCCTGCTGATCGTCGCGGCCGGCGGCGGTTTCAAGCAGGTCCTGGTCGACGCCGGCGTGGGAAACCTGGTCGCGGAGTACGCCAAGGACGCCAACCTCTCGCCGCTGCTGCTCGGCTTCCTGGTCGCCGTCGGCATCCGGGTGGCCACCGGCTCGGCCACCGTCGCCACCATCACCGCGGCAGGCATCGTCGCGCCGCTAGCAGCCACCCTCCCGGGACCGGAGGTGGCGCTGCTGGTGCTGGCGATCGGCTGCGGGTCGCTGTTCTTCTCGCACGTCAACGACGCCGGATTCTGGCTGGTCAAGGAGTACTTCGGGCTGACCGTCGGGCAGACCATCAAGAGCTGGTCGGTGATGGAGACGATCATCTCGGTGGTCGGCTTCGTCGGCGTCCTGCTGCTCGACCTGATCTTGTGACGCCCTGAGCGCGAGGGTGGCTCCCTCCGTCGGTCGCGGTCAGTGGGCGGCGAGGAAGTCGAGCACGCGCCGGCTGAGCAGCTTGGCGGCGTCGGCGTCGTAGGACGGCAGGCTGGGGTCGGTGAACAGGTGCCGATCGCCGCGGTAGACGAACAGCTCCGCGTCCTCGGCCGACTCGACGAGCGCGCGGGCCGCGTCGATGTCACCCTCGCCGGCGAAGAACGGATCGGCGTCCGCGCCGTGGATCTGCACCGGCACGCCCGCCGGCCACGCGGTCCCGAACTCGGAGACGGGCAGGCAGGACTCGAACAGCAGCGCCCCGCGCGCGCCGGCCCGGGTCTGCGCGAGCTTCTGCGCCGGCAGCACGCCGAGCGAGAAGCCGGCGTAGACGAGCCCGTCGGGCAGCTCGTCCGCCGCGCCGACGCCCCGATCGAGCAGGTTGCCGAAGCCCACCTCCCGGGCGTACGCCAGGCCGTCGTCCAGCGTGATGAAGGTGTGGCCGTCGTACAGGTCCGGCGTGTGCACGGTGTGCCCGGCTCGGCGGAGCTCGTCGGCGAAGGCGAGGACGCCCGTCGTCCGACCCTGCGCGTGATGGAACAACAACACCTCAGCCATGCGGTCTCCCCGGTCTCGGATGGGATCTTGCCGCGAACACTCCAAAACTTTAGACTGTTCGACAAATGTCGAGCAATACCCGAATCCCGGACTACGACCTGCCCGACACCGTCGAGGCGTCCACACCCGCGCAGTTGCGCGCGATCGCCGACCCGCTGCGGGCCACGATCCTCGACCTGGTGCTCGAGCGGGCCGCCACCGTGGCCGAGCTGGCCACCGCAATCGGCCGTCCGAAGAGTACGGTCGCCCACCACGTCAACGTGCTGCTCGAGGCCGGGATGCTCCGCGTCGTCCGCACCCGGCGGGTGCGCGCCATCGACGAGCGGTACTACGGACGGACGGGCCGCACCATCCACGTGGGCGTGGTCCGGCGCCCGGGCGACACGACGACACCCGTGTGCGTCAACGGCCTCTCCGTCGCGGCCGCCGAGTCGGTGCCGGCCCACGAGGCGGACACGCTCTACTCGACGATCCGCCACGCCCGCATCCCCAAGGAGAGCGCGGCCCAGTTCTGGCGACGCGTCGAGGCGCTCATCCGGGAATTCACCGAGCTGCCGCGCTCCGGCGACACGGTCTACGGCTTCGTCGCCGGCCTCTACCCGACCGACCACCCGACCCTGCCCGACCCGGACCAGGCGCCCGCCGGGGACTCGGACTGAGAACCGCGCCGCGCTTCGCCGCGCCCTGGCGGGTGACGGCAGGCGCGCCAGACCCCTGGCGCTCAGGGGGCCTCGACGCCGGAGATGCGGTACCGGTGCACCTCGGCGCCGAGGATCGCCACCGTCTGCTCCTCCGACGGGCCGGACCCGCGGAAGGCGAGCAACTGCTCGTCGGTCTCCCACCGCTCGTAGACGTTGATCCGGCCCGGCTCGATCAGGTCGGCACTCACCGCGAAGTCGATGCAGCCCGGGGCGGAGCGCGCCTGTCGGACGGTCTCGACGCAGGAGGCCAGGTAGGCGTCCCGGCCGTCAGGGTCGACGTAGAGACTGCCGGCAACGATGAACACTCTGGCCTCCTGCGGTGAGCCCGACCCGTCAGGGCCATCGTGGCACGTCAGGCCCGGCTGATCGCGTTGGCGTGGATGGCCTCGCTCAGGTACGCGGCCAGCCCCGGCCGGATCTTCTCGTAGTACGCGGTGAACCGCGGGTCCGCCACGTACATGTCGGCCAGCCCGGTGTGGATCTCGTACGAGCACTCGTAGAACCAGCGGCTGATCAGCTGCCGGTGCTCCTCGGCCAACTCCATCGCCGCCGCGCTGTCGGCCGGCGCGCCCGAGTCCATGATCGCGGCGACGCGCCGCCCCCAGTCCTCGTTCTCGGCCTTGTTGCGCAGCCAGTCCTCCTTCGAGTAGCGGGCGGCGCGCCGGGTCGACTCCCGGTACGCGTCGGTGCCGCCCCACCGCTGCTCCGCCTCCTCGGCGTGCGCGTCCGGGTCGAAGTCCCCGAAGACCTCGAACCGCTCCTCCGGGGTCAGTTGGATCCCCATCCTTCTCGCCTCCATCGCGAGCTCGATCGCGGCGACCATCTCCTGGAGCTTCCCGATCTGCCCGGTGAGCAGCTCGTGCTGCCGGCGCAGGTGCGCCGCCGGGTCCGCGCCCGGGTCGTCGAGGATCGCCGCGATCTCGTCCAACGGGAACCCCAGCTCCCGGTAGTAGCGGATGAGCTGCAACCGCTCCAGGTCCGCGTCGTCGTAGCGGCGGTAGCCCGCCGCCGTCCGGCCGCTCGGCGAGAGCAGCCCGACCTCGTCGTAGTGGTGCAGCGTCCGCACCGTCACCCGGGCCGTCTTCGCCACCTGACCCACCGTGTACGCCATGGTTCCCTCCCTTCCGCGACCAAGGCTCCCGCCTGCCGTTGCGTGAGGGTCAACCCCAATTCTGGGACCGGGCCGACGGACGTGAGCGGGAACACGGCGCCCCCGGTCTCCCGAAGCGGGTGGGAGGCCGGGGGCGGCGGGTGCGGCTGGTCGGGTCAGGTCGTGACGCGTTGCCGGGCCTGCTCCGGGGCGGCGAAGGTCGCGCTGGCCGGGGTCCGGAAGGCGTGCACCAGGCCGGCGAGCGACAGCAGCAGGAGCAGCGCCGCGCCGAGGTACATGGCCAGGGCGCCCTGCCCGGCCTTGCGGCCGAACTCGCTGAAGCCGTACGAGGTGAGCAGCAGGCCGCGCAGCGTCTCGCCCTTGAAGACCGTCTCCCGCTGCGCGGTGACGTCGGCGAGCTGCTTCTGCAGGTCGGCCAGGTTCGCGGCCCTGGCCTGCTCGGCCTGGGCCACCTGCTCCTTCAGCGCGGTCTGCGGGCCGCCCAGGTCGGCGTACGTCTTGCCGCCGCCGATCGCCGTGAGGTGCAGGCCGATGAACTCGTTGGCGTAGCACTCGGCCTGCTTGCCGGTGGTCAGGGCCTGGCCGGCGTACTCGCGCAGGCAGTCGGACTTCTTCTCCTCGTCGGTGAGGGTGTCGGCCGGCTTGAAGCTGATGTGCTGGGCGCCGAGCTGGTCGTGCACGTAGGTGTTGGCGAGGTTGGCGTTCGTGGTGAGGACGATGCCCACGACGAGCAGCAGGACCGCAAGGCCCAGCCCGCCGATGCTGAACAGCAGATCCAACGTCCGTCGCTTCATGTCCGGCTCCTGAGCTTGTTCTTTAACCTCGCCGTTCGTGGTTCGGCGGGGTCCTTTATGGACGGCGGCGTGTCCGCTGGACGGAGGACGGCCACCGTCTGATGATCCTTCGGTTCCCTGCAAGGACGCGAAGATCAGGCGGTGGCCGTGGCCACGATTGTGGACTACCTGGGCGGTCTGGGGTTGCCCGACACGCCCGCTGAGGCCGAGCCGGTGGCTGATCCGGCGGCGGTGCTAACGGCCTTCCGGCAAGGCTTCTACCGGTGTTTGACCGGACGGGCGGATGCGTTGTTCGAGCTGACCGATGCGGTGTTGTGCGCCGACGGGCCGGTGACCAGCCTGGTCGGGCTGTCGCTTGCGGCGGAGCACCGGCGTGGTCACGGCGCCCTGTACGACGGGTTGAACAACGGCTGCATCGACCTGGCCCGGCTGCGGACCACCCTGGGCAGGCTCGCGCTGCCGCGGACCGCGGACGGTCGGATCGTTCTGGCGGTCGATGTCAGTAACTGGCTGCGCCCGGACGCCTCAACATCGGCGGACCGGCTGTTCTGCCATGTTTACGGCCGGGCGAAAGGTCAGGCCCAGATGATCCCTGGGTGGCCGTACTCGTTCGTCGCCGCGCTGGAGTCCGGGCGCACCTCGTGGACCGCGATCCTGGACGCGCAACGGCTCGGCCCGACCGACGACGCTACTGCCGTGACCGCGGCTCAGTTACGCGACGTCGTCAACCGTCTCATCGAGGCAGGGCACTGGCGCGACGGCGATCCCGAGATTCTGATCGTCGCTGATGCCGGCTATGACATCAGCCGGCTGGCGTTCGTGCTGGCCGACCTGCCCGTGCACCTGCTCGGCCGGATCCGATCGGACCGGGTGCTACGGCTACCGAAGCCGCCCCGGCTGCCGGGGACGAACGGCCGTCCGCCCAAGCACGGCCCTGAATTCCGTCTGGACGAGCCGGACAGCTGGCCGGCGCCGCAGCATCACACCAACACCGAGACGACCCGCTACGGCACCGCCCGCGCCTGCAGTTGGGGCCGGCTGCACCCGCGGTTGACCCGCCGCACCTGTTGGATCGACCACGACGGGGACCTGCCGGTCATCGAGGGGCACCCTGATCCGGCTGCAGGTCGATCACCTACCCGGTGACCGTGACCCCAAGCCGGTATGGCTGTGGTGCTCGGCCGTCAGCGCCACCGCCACCGATGTGGACCGCTGGTGGCAGTCGTTCCTGCGCCGTTTCGACCTTGAGCACACGTTCCGGCTGTTCAAGCAGACCCTGGGCTGGACCCGGCCGAAGATCCGCACTCCCGAGGCCGCCGATCGCTGGACGTGGCTGATCATCACCGCTCACACCCAGCTGCGTCTCGCCCGACCCCTCGCCGCGGACCTGCGTCGGCCGTGGGAGCGACCAGCAGCACCTGACCGGCTCACTCCCGCCCGGGTCCGGCGGGGCTTCCGGAACCTGCGCGCGAAGAGCGCCCAGCCAGCCGGTGCGCCGAAACCCGGCCGGCCCGGTCCCGGACGCCCACCCGGCTCACGAAACCGCCGGCCAGCAGCCCG
This sequence comes from Micromonospora sp. GCM10011541, assembly GCF_042650725.1. Taxonomy (NCBI): domain Bacteria; kingdom Bacillati; phylum Actinomycetota; class Actinomycetes; order Micromonosporales; family Micromonosporaceae; genus Micromonospora; species Micromonospora sp. GCM10011541. The sequence goes on along the minus strand of NZ_JBHSBP010000054.1, from coordinate 57,772 downwards.
CCACGACGTCGGGAAGACCGTCAAACGTGACCTGAGCATCACCGCACGTAAACAGCGCGCAGGTTAAAGAACAAGCTGAGGGGATGGTGGCGTTCTTCGGTGACCGTTCCATCGTCACCGTCGCCGTGCGCCCGGGGCAGGGTCGAACCCCCTGTCCTGGTCGGGACCTTCGGCCTCCCCTGGGCGGGCCGGGTTGCCGGTCAGCGGGCGACGTCGACCGGGGTCAGCGTGGTCAGCAGCTCCGGCAGGGCGACCGGGCGGCCGTACCGGAAGCCCTGGCCGTGCACACAGCCGATCGCGGTGACCGCCGCGTGCTGCGCGTCGGTCTCCACTCCCTCGGCCACCACGGCCAGGTCGAACGCGGCGGCGAGCCGGTTGACCATGTCCACCGTGGCGTACGCCCGGGCGTCCTCGGTGCCCAGGCGGGACACGAAGGAGCGGTCGACCTTCAGTTCGGTGGCCGGGATCCGGTGCAGGTAGCTCAGCGAGGAGTAGCCGGTGCCGAAGTCGTCGATGGCGATCTGGATGCCCAGCTCGCGGAGCTGGCGCAGCCGGTCCAGCACCACGTCGCTCCCCTCGATCAACGCCGACTCGGTGAGTTCCAGGGTGAGGGCGCGGGCTGGCAGGCCGGCGCCGCCGGTGGCGGCGGTGACCGTGGCGATCAGGTCGGGCCGGCGCAGGTGCGCAGCGGCGATGTTCACCGCGACGGTCACCTGGGGGTCCCGCTTCCGCCAGGCCGCGGCGGCCCGGCACGCCTCGTGGATCACCCAGCGGTCGACCGGCAGGATCAGCCCGGTCTCCTCGGCCAGCGGCAGGAAGCGCTCCGGGGCCAGCACCCCGAGCCGGGGGTGCCGCCAGCGGACCAGCGCCTCGGCGCTGCGTACCGCGCCGGTGGCCAGGTCCACGATGGGCTGGTACTCCAGGTGGAGCTGTCCCTCGTCGACGGCGCGGCGCAGGTCGGCGATCAGCTCCGCGCGGGTCACCGCCGACTCGCGCAGCGCCGACGTGCAGGTCCGGTACGCGGACTTGCCGGCCGCCTTGGCCGCGTACATGGCGATGTCGGCGTCGCGGAGCAGGTCGGTGTGGGAGGTGTGCTGCGGGCCGTACTCGGCGATGCCGATGCTCGCCGACGGGTTGAGGCCGAGGTCCTCCTCGCCGGGCAGCGGTTCCAGGGCGGTGAGCAGCCGCTCGGCGAGCCGCTCCGGCGGCACCGGCCGGTCGCCGTGGACCAACACGGCGAACTCGTCGCCGCCGAGCCGGGCGATCATCCCGTCGGCGCCGGTGGCGTCCCGCATCCGCTCGGCGATGCTGGCCAGCAGCCGGTCCCCGGTGGGGTGCCCGAAGCGGTCGTTGACCTGCTTGAACCCGTCCAGGTCGAGCAGCAGCACGGCGACCGGCGCGTCGTCGCGCAGGGCGCGGCGCAGCCGCCGGTTGAAGGTCAGCCGGTTGGGCAGGCCGGTGAGCTGGTCGGAGTACGCGAGCCGGCGCAGCCGGGCCACCAGCCGCAGGTTCTCGTTGGCGGCCAGCCCCTGGCGCAGCGCCAGCACGCCGAGCAGCGCCATGATCCCGAGGAAGATCAGGTGCGGGGTCTGCCCGGTGGGCCGGCGGGCGAGCACCACCGCGACGATCGCCCCGCCGACCGGCAGGTACGGCAGCGCCACCCGCCACCAGGGCGGCAGCGGCGACTCGGCCGTCTCGTCCCCGCCGTCGCCGCCGGCCGGCGGCGGGCACGTGGTGGCGGCGCCGATCAGCAGGTAGCTCAGCGGCCAGCACACGTCGATCGGGTGGCCGGGCGTGTAGCTGCCGTGCGCGATGAGCGACACGTAGGCCGTGTCGGCGGTGGCCCGGATGGCCAGGCTCGCCCCGATCACGGTCAACGGCCGCCACCTCGGCCGGGACGGCCCGGCGACCGCGACCAGGATGGTCAGCTGCATCAGGTCGAACATCGGGTAGAGCAGCCCGAGGGTGCGCAGCGGGTCGGCGAGGTCGGCGGCGGCGACGTCGTGGAACACCACCACCCAGCCGATCGGGATCAGGGCCAGCCCGACGATCACACCGTCGAGGAGGGTTCGGGCCTGCCCGACCAGGCTGCACGGGGCGGCCATCGAGCAGAGCAGCGCGGCGGTGCCGGTGAGGATGCCGGCGGTGAAGACGCCGCCGATCAGCGGGGTGTGCGGCAGTTGGTGCCCGTCGAGCCGCTGCACCGTCCACAGCACCCGACCGATCGCGGCGAGCGCCATGGTGACCGCGAGCAGCCGCCAGAACCGGCGCAACGCCAGCGGGTGCCGGCGGGACGCGCCGACGCAGGCGACCGCCGCCCAGGCCGCCACCGCCACCGCACCCAGGTCGCTGACCACGGCCGCGCCGGGCAGCGCGGCCACCAGCCAAACCGTTTCCCCGAGTACGACGACCGCGGCCGCGACGAGACCGACGCGGCCGGACAGGGTGGGACGGGCCACGACGACGCGGTTCACGTCCTGCGGCACCACAACGATTCGCTCCGGCTCTCTCTCAGATGTGCACCCTCGACGATGAGGACCGGTCACGGGCGGCGAACGGCGCAAGCGTAGTCACCCGGCCGATGCCGCCGCCAGAGCCGATCGGCACCCGTCACCCGCCCGATCAGGACGGTGACGCGCTGTCGCCCTGCCGGGCCCTCAGGTCCACTCCTCCGCCGGGTCAACGTCGCTGCCGGTGGCGGCGCCACCCTCCGCGACGCCAGCTCCGTCGACCGGGGGCGCGGCGGCCGGCGGGCCGCCGTGCGTCCAGGGGGTCTCCTCCGGGGCGGGGAAGTTACCCGCCGGCAGGAAGGCGTCCGACAGGGTGGTGAGGCAGAGCCGCTCCCCCACCTCCGGCACGGCGCCCGGCGGGGCGGTCAGGCCGCGGCCCATCCCGCCGGAGAGTTCCAGCACCACCTCGGTCTTGCCGTCCGCGCCCGGGGTCACGAAGACCACCCGGGCCTTCTGCGCGGGACGGGCCGGCGACCACAACGTCGCCCCGACCGGCATCGGCACCGGCTCGGTGGTGACCACCTGGATCCGGGGGCGCAGCACCGGCCGCTTCCCGGTGTCGTCCACCCGCTTCGGGTCGGCGAGGGTCACGTCGCCGACGAACGCCTCCCCGGTCAGCCGGTGCTCGGCCATGACCAGGGGGTCGTCGTAGGCGCGTTGCACGGCGTACGAGGTCAGCGCCCGTTCCAGCCGGTGCAGGCGGACGGCGGCGGCCACCGCCCCGTCACGCCGGGGCTGCGGGCCGCCCCCGGCGTCGAGGTGCTCGGCGTACCCGGTGAAGGCGTCCTTGTCGCCGTCCCACCGTCCGGCCACCCGGCCCCCCGGTGGCAAGGCGCGCAGCAGCGCCACGCCGCGCCACATCAGCTCCCAGGTGGGCGCGAGCTGATCGCGCAGCAGGCGCTCCAGCTCCGCGTACGCCGCCGCGCGGGCGACCGGGTCCGCCTCGGCCTCGGCGTACGCGGCGATGGTCGGGGCCAGCAGCCGGTTGTCGAAGTCGGGGTCGGTGGCGGGGCCGGCCGGTGGGCAGATCGTCGGGTCCTCGGCCCGGGCGGCCGCCGCCGCGCCGGTCAGCCCGGCCGGCGGGTCGATCCAGCCGAGCAGCGCCGGCAGGTGCAGGTCCTCCACCGCGCTCTGCCCGGTCACCCAGTGCAGGGTCAGCGCCTCGGTCATCGCCAGCAGTGCCGCCGAGCCGGGGTGTTCGGCCCGCTCGGCGAAGAAGGTCAGCCAGCGGCCGAGCAGCGGCACCGACGGGTGCACCGGGTGGTCGCCGTCCGGCCGCCGGAACCGGGTGGAGCGGCCGAGCAGCCGCAGGAAGGTGACCCCGGCCGGGTTGGGCACCAGCAGTTGCGGAGCGTCGACGTACCGGTGGCGGACGTCGCGGCCCCGGTCGGTGGGCACCGCCTCGGTGACGCCCCGGAAGGAGTCCAGGTAGGGCAACAGGATGCCGGCCAGTTCGGCGGCGAACGCGAACCGCTGCTGCCGGTTGCGGGGTTGCGGCACGATCAGCAGCCGCGCCTCGTCGGGGGCCGCGCCGACCAGGGCGGCGAGGGGGGCGTTCGCCTCGCCGGCCATGGCGAGCGGCACCAGCACCAGCGGGCGTTCCGACAGGTGCAGGTGCCGGACCGTGGCGACCGGCTGGGCCACCCCGGCGGCGAGGGCCTGCGCCTTGGCCAGGGCACGCAGGGTGCTCACCGGAGCCTCCGCCGGCTGCCGGGCCGGGCACCCCGGCGTGGCGGGTTGCCGGCCCGGGAGGCGGCGGGCCGGACGGCGGCGGGCCGGCGGGGCGTACTCATGCGGGGTCTCCCGCGAGGGCGTCGGCGCGCAGGCGGGCGGCGGCGCGCAGCAGCGCGGCGGCCTCCGCCTGCTCGGGGTCGGGAGCCCGTTCGCCGGCGGCCAGCGCCAGCACCTCGGACACCTCGGCGATCCCGCCCAGCGCCTCGCGGACCGGGCGGCCCAGCGCCGTGGTGTGCCCGCGTGCCTCGTGCCGGCAGAAGTACGCCAGCTCGCAGGCGGCCAGGCACTCCGGCGCGTAGCGGGCCGCCACGGTGGACAGCGCGGCGACCAGGGTGGCGGGGTCGGCGGTCAGGTCGGCGGTGAAGTCCGCCGGCACGTCGGCGAGCAGGGCGTCGATCCGGGCCATCCGGTCGAGCTGGCGGCGCAGCACCAGCAGTTGCTTGCGGACGTCGAGCAGGCTGGCCACCGGCCGGTTGGCGAAGTCGCGCGGGCAGACCAGCACCACGTCGTGCGACACCTGCTCCGGGTCGTGTCCCTCGGCGGCGAGCAGCTCGCGCAGCGCCAGCACGTAGACGGCGGACTGGATGGCGGCGGCGGCGACCTTCGCCGGGTCGGCCTGCCCGTCGATCACCGGGAAGGACTTGATCTCCACGACGTGGAACCGGCCGGCGAGCCGGGCGGCGACCAGGTCCGGTTCCAGGTGCACCCGCTGGCCGGCGACGTCCAGGCCGAGCAGCGGGTGGTCGAACAGCGCGGCGCCCTCGCCCGGGTCGGTCAGCGCCGCCCGGGACCGCTCGTGCCGGTCCGGCAGGTCGTCGGCGCCGCCGAGGTCCGTCCAGCTCGCCCCCGCCGGCACCGGTACGCCCAGCCGCTCCGCGACCAGCCGCAGCAGTTCCACCCCGCCGTCGGCCTTGACCTGCGCCTCGAACGCGTTGCCCCGGGTGATGGCGAAGCGGGACTGGCCGAACCGGGCCGGGAAGCCGATCCGCTCGGCCAGTTTCGGCTTGTCCACCCCCGCGCTGTCCAGCACCGCCCGCCGGGTGCAGCCCGGGTTGCCGGTCAGCGCGGCGATGGTCCGGGCGTTGTGCCGGCGGGGCGGCACCCCGCCGCGGATCTCGGCCAGTCGCCGCGCGCTGCTCGTCATGATCCGCCAGGATAGGCGCTCTCCGCTTGTGCGACCGAGAGCGCGCCGCGGCGGACCAGCACGGCGGTGGCCACCGCGGCCGCGAGGGCCAGCCCGGCCAGTGACCAGTGCACCGTACGCAGGCCGCCGGTGAACCCCGGGTCGGCGAGCCGGCCGGCGGTGGTGCTGGCCAGCACCGCCCCCACCACGGCGATGGCGACGGTCTCGCTGGTCAACCGGGCCGTGTTGATCATCCCGGCGCCGGTCGCCGCGCGGGCCGGCGCGACGCTGCCGATCGCGATCGCGTCGAGCAGCCCGATGGAGAGCCCCACCCCGACGCCGATGGTCAGCAGCGGCCCGGCCAGCGTCGCCGTGTCCGCGTCCGGGCCGAGCACGGTGGCCCAGGCCGCGCCGGCGGCGACCACCACCACGGAGACGACGGTGACCGCGGTGGCCGGGACCAGCCGGGTCAACGCCCCGCCGAGCAGCGGCAGCACCAGGGTGGGCGCGGTCAGCAGGATCATCGTCGCGCCCGCCGCGCCGGGGCTGAGCCCGACCACCGTGGTCAGGTACGACGGCAGGTAGACCAGCAGCGGCACCAGCACCGCGACGATGCTGGCAGCCGCCAGGCAGATGCCGAGGAACCGGGGGCTCGCCAGCAGGGCCAGGTCGAACATCGGGTCGGCGCGGTGGCGTTCCACCCGGACGAAGACCACCAGCAGCGCCGCCGCCGCCGCGAACGCGCCGACGATCACCGGGGGCTCCCCAGCCGTACGCGGGGCCCTGCACGAAACCGAAGATGAGCAGCAACAGCGCACCGGTGAACGAGACGGTGCCCGCCCAGTCGACCCGTCCCGGGTGCGGCTGGCGGGACTCCGGCAGCAGCGGCACCAGGGCCAGGACCGCGCAGGCGGCCAGCGCCGGGGCGGCGAACACCGCCCGCCAGCCGAAGCCCTCGATGAGCAGGCCCGCGATCGACGGGCCGAAAGCCAGGCCGACGCCGATCGCCGTACCGAAGAGACCGAACGCGCGGGCCCGGGCACGGCCGGTGAACGCCCCGGCGAGCAGGGCGGAGGCGCTGGTCGCCGCGGCGGCCGCGCCGACGCCGGCGAGGGCCCGGGCGACGTCGAGCAGCACGATGCCGCCGGCGACCGTGGCGAGCAGCCCACCGGCGGCGAAGACCGCGACACCGAGGGCGTAGACCCGGCGGCGACCGAACAGGTCGGCCAGCGCGCCGGTGGCGAGCATGAAGCTGGCGAAGGTGGCGTTGTAGCCGTTCACCACCCACTGGACCCCGGCCAGCCCGGCGTGCAGGTCCCGGCCGATGTCGGGCAGCGCGACGGACGCGCCGGTCAGCGAGACCGGGAGCGCGACGGTGGACAGCAGGACGGTCACCAGCACGACGGCCGGGTGATTGCGCACGGTTCTCCCCGTTCGGACGGCGGCCCCAGCGTAGTTCGCACAGGTCGGAGCGGGGTCCGTACCGGGTTGAAGATCACACGCCGGTCAGCGGCCGGCGGAGCGGTTCCAGGGCGAGCGGGGTGACTCGGCGCCGGCCGAGGGCCGGCTGCGGCGGCTGCGCCGACGGCCGGGCGTGCACGGCGGCCGGGAGACGGTGTGCACCGGGGCGGCGGCCTGGACGACCGGCTGCCGGCCGATCAGCCAGCAGAGGAAACGGGCCATGGTCAGCCGACCGGGAGGTGCTGCGCCTCAGCCCGGGCGATGTCGTACTCGGCGCCGCAGAAGGTGCACTGCTGGGTGTACCGGGTCCGCACCGGGATCAGCGGGATGAAGAAGAGGGTGAACTTCGTCGCCCGGCGGGTGATCACCTGCGCGGCCTGGTTGCCGCAGTTGCGGCACACCCGGGTGACGACACCGGACCGGTCGACCTTGGTACGAAGTCCGAAGATGAAGAACATCGTCCGGCAGTACCCAGCCGGACCGGGAATATCACCACCGAAGATTTCTGGTAGGCAGGTGTCCGGATCCACTCGTGCCGTTCGTCAGGCTTTTGCAACCACGACACGGAGGAGCGCACCGATGAAGTACCTGATGTTCGTCTGCACCGACACCGAGCCGGACACCGACCCGACCGCCGCCCCCGACATCGAGGAGTGGGTGGCCGAGCGGGACGGCAAGGGCCAGCGGGTGCTGGGCAGCGTGCTCGGGCCGGCGTCCGCGGCCACCACGGTCCGGGTCCGCGACGGCGAACTGCTCCTCACCGACGGCCCGTTCGCCGAGACCAAGGAGGTGATCGTGGGCTTCGACCTGCTGGAGTGCGCCGACTTGGACGAGGCGATCGAGGTGGCCCGCGCCCACCCGATGGCGTACAGCGGCCGGCTGGAGCTGCGGCCCCTCGTGGACCTGGCCTGACTGGATGGGAGATGTGGCCGGAGCCGTCGCCGAAGCGGGCGCCGAGGCGTACCCGCGGATCGTGGCGACACTGATCCGCGTCACCGGCGACTGGACGCTCGCCGAGGACTGCGCCCAGGAGGCGCTGGCCACGGCGCTGGAACGCTGGCCGCGCGACGGCGTACCGGCGAATCCGGGCGGCTGGCTGATGACGGCCGCCCGGAACCGGGCCGTGGACGTGCTGCGCCGGGCCAGCGTCGAACGCCGCAAGCTGCGCGAGCTGGCGCGGCTCACCGACCCGGAGCCGGCGTCGCCCAAGGCGGAGGGGGACGTGGTGGACGACCGGCTCCGGCTCATCTTCACCTGCTGCCACCCGGCGCTGGCCCTGGAGGCCCGGGTCGCGTTGACGCTGCGCACCGTGGCCGGGGTGCCGACCGCCGACATCGCCCGCGCCTTCCTGGTCACCGAGTCCACCATGACCCGCCGGCTCACCCGGGCCAAGACGAAGATCGCCACCGCCGGCATCCCGTACCAGGTGCCGACCGGGCCCGCGCTGGTCGAGCGGCTGCCCGGCGTCCTGGCCGTGCTCTACCTGCTCTTCACCCGGGGGTACGACGCCGACGGCGAGCCCGCCTTCGCCGCGGAGGCGATCCGGCTGGCCCGGCTGCTCGACCGGCTGATGCCGGACCAGCCCGAGGTGGCCGCGCTGCTGGCGCTCTTCCTGCTGCACGAGTCCCGCCGGGCGGCCCGCCGCGACGCCGACGGCAACCTGCTCGCCCTGGACGTGCAGGACCGCTCCCGCTGGGACCACGCCGCCATCGCGGAGGGCCGGTCGCTGCTGGACCGGGCCGGCGACGGCCAGTACGTCCTCCAGGCCCGGATCGCCCTCTGCCACGCCACCGCGCCGACCGCCGCCGACACCGACTGGCCGGCCATCGCCGGCTGGTACGACCAGCTCGCGCGGCTCCGCCCGACCCCGGTGATCCAGCTCAACCGGGCGGTGGCCCACGGCTTCGCCTACGGCCCGACGGCCGGGCTGCGGCTGCTCGCCGAGGCCCGCGCGGGCGGTGCGCTCGACCGCTACCCGCCGGCGCTGACGGCGGAGGCCGAGTTCACCGCCCGAACGGGCAACCCGGTCCGGGCCGCCGCGCTGTTCCGGGCCGCTGCCGCTCTGGTGAAGTCCGCCGCCGAACGCAGGGCGCTGCTCAAGCGCGCCGACGACCTGACCGCCGGGGGCCCGTGACGGCACCGCCTCCCGCCCGGCGGGCGAGCCGTTTCCGCTCGGCCCGGCCTCCGCCTCCGCCTCCGCCTCCGCAGAGCTTCAGCTGAAAGGGGGCCAACGGTCAGGCCCCCAGGAGTCCACCGTCCATGCCGGCGAACGCGTCGCCATGTACACCGAGGTCACCCGTGACGCCGCCAATGCCGTGCACGGTGCCCTCGAGGTCGCCGGTCACGCCACTGACACCGAGTCCGCCGACGTCGCCGGTCACACCGCCGGCCAGGCCCGTGACACCATGCACGGTGCCGCCGAGGTCGCCGGTCACGCCGCTGACATCCAGCCCGCCGACGGCACCGTCGAGAGTGCCACCGACGTCCCCGGTCACGCCGCCCGCCAGGCCCGTGACACCATGCACGGTGCCGCCGAGGTCGCCGGTCACGCCGCTGACACCCAGCCCGCCGACGGCACCGTCGAGAGTGCCACCGACGTCCCCGGTCACGCCGCCCGCCAGGCCCGTGACACCGTGCACGGTGCCCCCGACATCGCCGGTCACGCCACTGACACCCAGCCCGCCGACAGTGCCGTCGACAGTGCCGGTCGCGCCACTCAGGCTCACGCTGTCGAGGGTGGCGCCGACGTCGCCGGTCACGCCGGTGAGACCGAGTCCGCCGAGGGTGCTGTCGAGGGTACCGGTCACGCCGCTGAGCCCCAGTCCATCGACGGTGGCCCCCGCGCTGACGCCGAGGCTGTCTCCGGCGAGAACGGCCGTGAGGCCCTGAACTGGAAGGTAGTCGGCGACCAGCGGAACGGTGTCCTGCACGTCGGCCAGGGTCACGCCGTTGAGGCCCGCGTTGTCCAGCGCGCCCTGCGGGTCCGCCTCGTACGCCGCTCGGGCGTCGACGTTCGTGAGCAGGCCGAATACGAAGTCCTGCAGGCTCTGCGGCGACACCACTCCAGCGGCTGCGCCCAGGTCGGCGGTCGACCCCGCGGTGGGGGCGGAATCCGCACTGGTGGTCGCGCTCGTATCGGCGGTCACCTCCGTGTTGCCGTTCCAATCGGCGGCAGAGGTCGAGTTCACGTCGGCGGTGGAATTGGTGCTGGCACCTGCGTTCATGTTGCCGGTCTCCTCGATAGGTGTTGTTGACACGTGGTCTGGGACAAGATCGCCCGACCCGGGATCGACCGTAGGCCGAAACAGCGGTATCGGACATCGGGGGTGTACCCCAGCCTTATCGGGCCGGGTTAGGGCATGGCTGGCGTTTGGCGTTAGGGGAGTACGGGGTCTTGCGCCAAATCCCCCATCGTCAGTGCCTGCTACCGCTCCGAAGCCGCCCGGGCCGGTGTCACCGGAACTTGATCAGCTCGGGGAGGTGGCGTCGCTGCCGGATGAACAGCACGATGGCCAGCACGGTGTAGGCGACGGCGATGACGTAGCGGATGTTCGGTGCGGGCAGCACGAACTGGACGGCGAACAGGCCGAACAGCAGGGTGGCTTCACTGCGGGTCAGTCGCAGGTCGGTCAGGACGGCCACGCCGAGCAGCGTCTGGGCGGTGGTGAGCACCAGTTCCTCGGTCTGCCGGGCGTCCAGCGGCAACCCGGCGAACTCTCCCCCGCCGAGGTAGTAGGCGACCGGCAGGCAGGCGATCAGCAGGGTCCACTGGTTGAGTTTCGCGGCCAGCAGTGCGCCCATGCCGTCGTCGGCGCGTCCGCGTAGGGCGAAGGTGATCGCGACGATGACCTCGGGTGCTTCGGAGGCGATCGGGGCCAGCCACTGGACGAGCAGGAACTCGTCGATGCCCAGCTCGGCGCCCGCGCCGACGAGGGCGTCGCCGAAGGGCTCGGTGGTCGCCAGGATGATCATCCCGGCGGCGACGAACAGTGCGGCGACGGTGCCACGGCGGCGGGTGGCCGGCTGAACCGCGATGGTGGCGGCCACGCCGGCCAGTTCTTCCTCGGCTTCCTCCTTGCCGCGGAGCCGCCACAGGTAGGCGGCGAACAGCCCGGCGAGCACCAGCGAGTCGTACCAGGCCAGCCGGCCGGTCAGCGGTATGACCAGGGCGTAGCTGGTCGCGACGGCGAGGAACAGGATCTCGGTGCGGCGGTGCGCCTGCAAGGTCACGGCGTTGCGTTCGCCGCGGACGCCGCGGTGGCGTACCGCGACGATCGCGAAGACGACCAGCATCGGCCAGGCCACCCCGATGAGCAGGCGGTTCGCGCCGGTCATGTTCGCCGCGGCGTAGGCGGCGTACGTCGGGTCGTGACCGGCGGTGTAGGCGAAGAAGATGTCCACCGCATACTCGGGCAGGATCGCCATCAACGCCAGGATGGCCAGCGCGAGGCTGCCGGAGATGTCCACCCGCGCGGCCTCCGAGGCCCACATCAGCAGCGCCACCGAGGCGAGCACGGCGGCGCCGAAAACTGCCACCGCCGCCACCGGCGCCAACTCCACCCCGGCCAGCCGCATGATCACTGCCGGGGCGGCGACCGCCAGCGCGAGGGCGATACGAGCCCCGGCGCCCCGACCGGTGACGGTGGTCTCGACCTTAGCGCCCAACGCGGCCGCCGGCGGTGTCGGCGCGGTTGAGCGTCGGCCACCAGTCGAGACACAGGAAGTCCACTAACTCACCATGGCCCACTCCCGGGACGCGGACGAGCCGGTCGAGCAGATTGGCGGCGCACCACCGGCGATGAACCCCGGGGCCGGGCTCCACCGCCCAGGGAAGCACCAGGGCCGTGGCCGCGTTTCCGCTGGTCACGGCCCTGGTTGCCGGGCGCCCGAAGGGACGGGAACCCCTGGCCTGCTGATCCGTGGTCAGCTTGTCGCGTCAGCCGTCGGCATCTCGACCGAGAGCCAGATCGGCTGCCAGTCCGCCATCTCGTGGTAGCGGCGCAGCTCGGCCAGCCCGGCGACCGACCCGCTCCACGCCGCGTACGGGGGGTTGCCCTCGTCGAAGCCGCTCTGCACGAAGGTCAGCTTGGTCTTCCCGCCGGACTCGGCCAGCTCCCAGGTGCTGACGCCGACCGGTCCCCAGTCGACGGACATCTTCCGGCCGGGCTCCAGGTCGACCACCTTGGCGGCGTGGCCGGCCTCGAAGCCGCCCATGGCGTACCGGCCGCCGACCCAGGGTTCGATGCCGATCGGGTACCCGAACCAGGCGCTGGCCTGCGCCGAGTCGGTCAGCGACTCCCACACCCGGTCCACCGGCGCGGCGATGGTCAGCTCGCCGCGCAGGTCGGCGGAGGTGAAGTCGGTGCGCGGCAGCAGCGGCCGGCCCTCCAGGTGGGCGGCCAGGTTGGCGATCCCCAGGGCCCAGTAGGTCTGCAGGACGCCGCGGATACTGCTGCCGCTCATCGCCTCGGCGAAGTCGAAGTGGCTCTGCCGCAGGGTGAGGACGGTGCTCTCGCCCTCGGGCGTCAGCTCGAACTCGGTGGTGGTCTCCACCCCGTCGAGCAACCAGGCGAAGCGCAGTATGTGCTCGTCGACGTGGAGCAGCCGCTGGTGCGGCGCGTCGCCCTCGGGGGTGAAGCGGCCCCAGAACGCGTACCTCCGGGACAGCTCGACCTCGGCGTGCTCGGCCAGCCAGACGCGCAGCTCGGCCGGGTCGGTCAGGGCGTGGCGGACGGCCTCGGCCGGCGCGGCCAGGCGGGCCCGCACGGTCAGCAGGTCACTCATGGTTGTCGCCTTTCGGGTAGCAGGCCACGGCGAGCTTGAAGGCGTCTCCCTCGGCACCCCCGTAGCGCGTGAACAGGTCCTGCAGCGTCGACTGCAGGTCGTGCAGGAACTCCTGGCGGCGCTCGGCCGGCACCCGGATCTCGCCGGAGACGCCGATGGACGGCAGCTCCGGCGCGGTGCGGTCGAGCGCCGCGACGTCGGCCTGGACCTCCTCCATCAGGTCGAGCAGGTAGCCCAGGCTCAGCTCGTCCCTGGCCCGGCGCAGCCCGCCGATCCGCCCGACGAGCCGCGGCGAGAGCCAGTACGACCGGGCGGCGGCCTGGTAGATGCCCTCGCTGATGCCGCGCACCTTGCGGGTGGAGACCTGCTCGACCAGGCCGGCCGCCGCGAGCTGCTTGACGTGGTAGTAGACCCGCTGCGGGGTCTGCCCGAGCAGGGCGGCGACCTCGGTGCAGGTGCGTGGCTCGGCCAGGTGCCGCAGCACCTCCACGCGCTGCGGCTTGAGCAGGGCCTCGGCCTGCTCGATCTGCTCCAGGTACAGGACGTCTCTCATGGCAAAATCAGTTTGTACGTACAAAACTTCTTTGTCAATAGGAATGACGAGAGGGGCGGCCGCGCGGCCGCCCCTCTCGTCAGATCGTCACGGCGTCCAGTCGGGACGCAGCGGGTAGCCGTTGACGCCGTCCGGCCCGTTGTGGGTCGCGAGGACCTGGTGCAGCTGGATGCCGTTGCGCTCGAACGCCATCCGCGAACCGGCCATGTAGAGCCCCCACACCCGGGCCGTGCCCTGGCCCACCTCGCCGACGCAGAAGTCCCAGTGCTCCACCAGGTTGCGGCACCAGCCCGCGAGGGTCAGCGCGTAGTGCTGCCGCAGGTTCTCCGCGTGGTGCACCTCCAGCCCGGCGTCGTGGATCTCGCTGACCAGCCGGCCCGGCCCGGCCAGCTCGCCGTCCGGGAAGACGTACCGGTCGATGAACGCGCCGGAGCGGTGCGGGGCCCGGTTGTCCGCCCGGGTGATGCAGTGGTTGAGCAGCCGGCCGCCCGGCCGCAGCCGGTCCCGCAGGAAGCCGAAGTAGGCCGGGTAGTTGCGCACCCCGATGTGCTCGGTCAGCCCGATCGAGGAGACCGCGTCGAACTGCTCGCGCGGGGCGTCCCGGTAGTCCAGGTGCCGCACCTCGGCCAGCTCGCCCAGCCCCTCCCGCTCGATCGCCGCCTGCGCCCACTCCGCCTGCGCCCTCGACAGGGTCACCCCCAGCGCCTTCACGCCGTACTCCCGGGCGGCGTGCCGCACCATGCCGCCCCAGCCGCAGCCGACGTCGAGCAGCCGCATCCCCGGCTTCAGCGCCAGCTTGTTCGCGACCAGGTCGTACTTGGCCTGCTGCGCCTGCTCCAGGGTGTCGTCCGGGCTGTGGAAGACCGCGCAGGTGTACGTCATGGACGGGCCGAGCACCTTCTCGTAGAAGGCGTTCGAGACGTCGTAGTGGTGGGAGATCGCCGTGCTGTCCCGGGTGCGGGAGTGCCGCAGCCCGTTCATCACCCGCTTCCAACGCGGCGACGCCTCCTGCGGCGGGGGCGGCGGCGGCATCAGCTTCTCCCAGCCGAGCCCCCGGACCAGGGCCAGCGCCTCCGCCACCGACGGCAACCGCAGCGGCATCTCGTCCTTGAGCACCCGCAGCGCCTCGTACGGGTCGCCCGGGTGGACGCCGTCCAGCCCCAGGTCGCCGCTGACGTACGCCCGGGCCATGCCCAGGTCACCCGGGGCGGTCAGCAGGTACGACAGGCCCCGCTCGGTGCGGATGGACAGGGTGATCCCGGCGTCGGCGGGGCCGACGGCGCTGCCGTCGTACCCGGTGACGCGGACCGGCAGCGCGCCGGTGGTGACCGCGCGGATCACGTCCGCCACGGTCGGGCTCGTGCGCCGGCCTCCCGCCGGCGGGCTGGACGGGGCGTTCGCCGCCCCCTGTTCACGGTCGATGAGGCTCATTGCCGTGCTACCGCCTTTTCATAGAGTCCGGTGAGCCGGTGGTCCGGGTCGTAACGGTCCTTCACCGCGCGCCAGGTCTCGCCGCCGTAGAGCCGGTCGAACGCCGCGCGGTCGTAGTACGCGTCCGAGTAGAGCGACTTGTGCCCGCCCGCCTCCGACACGGCGCGCTCGATCGCCCGGTTGACGTCGCCGTCGGCGGCGCCCTCAGCGATCGGCACGCTTCCCCAGAAGCCGATGTTCACATAGGTTTCGCCCGGTTGGAGGGGATACAGCGGCCAGGCCCGGGCGGATCCGGGGCCGGCCGGCTCCCGCAGCCGCAGCGGGCAGAGCCAGACCGGGGTCATCCCGACGTGCCGGGTGAACCAGCGCAGGAAGTCGGCGGTGCGGTCGAGCGGGATCTCCACGTCCTGCACCACCCGCTCCCGGGCCGGCCGGCCCCGCCAGCGGTCGACCCGCGCGGCCACCTGGTGGCGGTGCTCCAGCCGGACCAGCCGGTGGTAGAAGTCGCTGCGCCGGTACCGGGCCGGCCAGAGCCGACGGACCACCGGGTGCTGCACCCCGAACGCCGCCGAGCACCAGAACCAGTCGGTGTCCCAGCGCCAGAGGTAGTCGTACGTGGTGAGGGCGTCCCGGGTGCGCCGGCGCAACGAGCGGTAGTAGATGTCCTGGCCGGTGTAGTCGCTGGGCCGCTCCGCGTCGTCGGTGAACGTCCCCAGCACCAGGTACGCCTCGCCCGGGCTGAACATCACCCCGTCCATCGCGTCGACCGGCTCGCCGGCCCACTCGCCCTTGGCGACCACGTCGCGGATCGCGTCGGTCAACTCCTCCAGCCGGTTGAACCGGATGTTGCGCAGCGCCACGTACCGGCGGACCGGTTGCAGTTCGATGCGCAGCCGGGTGGCGTAGCCGAGGCTGCCCAGCGAGTTGGGGAAGGCCCGGAACAGGTCGGCGTGCTCGCCCTCCGGCCGGACGGTGAGGATCTCGCCCGCCCCGGTCAGCAGGTCCATCTCCCGCACCGACTCGTGCGGCAGGCCGTTGCGGAAGGAGGTGGACTCGATGCCCAGCCCGGTCACCGCGCCGCCCAGGGTGATGGTGCGCAACTGTGGCACCACCAGTGGCATCAGCCCGTGCGGCAGGGTCGCGCCGACCAGGTCCTCGTAGGTGCACATGCCCTGCACGTCGGCCGTGCGGGCGGCCGGGTCGACGGCGAGCACGCCGGTCAGGCCGCTGACGTCCAGCCCCGGGGTCCGGGGCGCGGATCGGGGCCGGAACAGGTTGGAGGTGCGTTTGGCCAGCCGTACGGGCTCGCCGGCGGGCACCGCGGCATACGACCGCCGCAGCGTGTCCACCGCCCGCTCATGATCACGGACAGCGTGCATGAGATCACATTACGCCCGACGCACCGGATCCGTGGGATGTCCACGGTGGCCATTTCGCGTCAGACATCCGACCATCGGGTTAGCGTTGCGGTCATGTCGTCCCCCGCGCTCGCCGCGCTCGACGCCGCCGCCCTGGCCTACCGGGTCATCCGGCACGGCCCGGTCACCAGCCTCGCCGAGGCCGCCGCCGCCCGCGGCGTCGCGGTCCCCGACGTGGTCAAGACGATCGTGGTACGCCGGGGCGAGGACGACCACCTGTTCGTGCTCACCCCCGGCGACCGGGTCGTCTCCTGGCCCAAGCTGCGGGCCCTGCTCGGGGTGAGCCGGCTGTCCATGCCGGACGCCGAGGCCGCCCGGGCCGCCACCGGCTACGAGCGCGGCACGATCACCCCGTTCGGCTCGACCACCGCCTGGCCGGTCGTCGCCGACGAGCGGCTGCGCGGCCGGGAGATCACCCTCGGCGCGGGCGAGCCCGGAGTGGCCGTCGCGGTGGACGCCGACGCGGCCGTCATGTGGCTGGGAGCCACGGTCGCCGACGTCACCGATCCCGAGCCCGCGCGCTGACCGCTGGCCGCCGGCGCGTGGGCGGCATAGCGTGGGGCCCATGCCGAAAGCCGTCTGGAACGACCTGATCGTCGCGGAGAGCGACGACACCGTGGTGGTCGAGGGCAACCACTACTTCCCCCGCGCGGCGCTGCGTGACGACCTGATCCGCGACTCCGCCACGCACACCGTCTGCCCGTGGAAGGGCACCGCCTCGTACTTCAGCCTGGAACACGACGGGAAGACCAGCGCCGACGCCGTCTGGTACTACCCGGACCCGAAACCGGAGGCGGCGATGGTGCGTGACCGGGTGGCCTTCTGGAAGGACGTCCGGGTCGTCGACTGAGTCACCCCGACACCGGGGCGGCTGGCCATCGGCGGTCGCGGTGGGTCAGGATGCCCCCATGTCCGACCCACACACCGACCCGCCCGGCACCGTGTACGGCGCCCGCCGCACGGCCCGCCCCGGCCTGCCGCGGGACCCGCTGCTGCGGATCGCGCTGGGGGTGGCGCTGGTGGGCGTACTGCTCGGGGCGTTCTTCGCCACCGGCGTGCTCGGCGGCGGCGACGACGAGCCGGTGCTGCCCGCTGCGGCCGCGCCCACCCCGCCGGCCGACGGGCCGACCGAGGCGGCGCCGACCACCGCGGCCGCGCCGACCACCCCGGCCGCGCCGTCGCTCACCGCCGCGCCGATCACCCCGCCGGCACCGGCGGCCGGCCCGAAGGTGTTCCGGGCCACCGCCTCCGGGCTCTGCGTGGGGGTGACCGACGACGACCCCGAGGGCGCGGACGCGCAACTGGCCGACTGCACCGGCGGGCCCGAGCAGCAGTGGGTGGCGACCGCGGTCGCCGCCGACGTGTTCACCCTGACCAGCGCGGCCAGTGGCAAATGCCTGGACGTGGACGGGCAGCGCACCGACGACGGCGTGGACGTGCAGCAGTGGTCCTGCAACGGCCAGCCCAACCAGCAGTGGCGGCTCGCCCCGACCGGGGCCGGCCCGGTGCTGCTGGTCGCCGTGCACAGCGGCAAGTGCGCGCAGGTCGACGACGCCGGCACCGAGGCCGGCGACCAGCTCGAACAGGCCCCCTGCACGGGCGCGCCCGAGCAGCAGTGGGCGGTCGGCTGACCGGCTCCGTCCCCGGGCCGGGACGGCGCCGGCCCGGACCGGGACGGCCTCAGCCCCGGTAGCTCCAGGCCCGGCCGCCCGCCGCGACGGGCAGCGCGATCGGCACGGGCAGCGGCCCCCGCCGGCGGCGCAGCAGCAGCGAGAGCCCGGCCGCGCCGATCGACAGGGCACCGGCCACGTACCAGGCCACGGCGTAGTCGCCGAGCCGGTCGCGGACCAGTCCGGCGCCGGTGGCGGCGACCGCCGCGCCGACCTGGTGGGCGGCGAAGACCCAGCCGAAGACCACCGCGCCGGAGGCGCCGAAGTACTCCCGGCACAGCGCCACCGTCGGCGGCACGGTGGCCACCCAGTCCAGGCCGTAGAAGACGATGAAGACCAGCATGCTCGGCTCGGCCGTACCGGCGAAGAGGGCGGGCAGCATCAGCAGCGACGCGCCGCGCAACGCGTAGTAGATGCCGAGCAGCAGCCGGCTGTCCATCCGGTCGGTCAGCCAGCCGGAGGCCACCGTACCGACGATGTCGAAGAGCCCGACCAGGGCGAGCAGCCCGGCGGCGGTCGTCTCCGGCATGCCGTGATCGTGCGCGGCCGGCACGAAGTGGGTGCCGACCAGGCCGTTTGTCGTCGCGCCGCAGATCGCGAAGCCGCCGGCGAGCAGCCAGAACGGCCGGGTCCGCGCGGCCTGGGCCAGCGCGCCGACCGCCCGGGCCGCCGCGCCGCCGGCCGGCGGCGCCGGGGGCGCCACCTCGGTCGCGCCGTAGGCCGGCAGCCCGAGATCCGCCGGGTGCTCGCGCAGCAGCCAGACCACCAGCGGTACGACCGCCAGCGCGGCCCCGGCGACGACGAGCGCCGCCACCCGCCAGCCGTGGTCGCGGACCAGCACCGCCACCAGCGGCAGGAAGACCAGCTGCCCGGCGGCCCCGCCCGCGGTCAGCACCCCGGTCACCAGCCCCCGCCGCCGGACGAACCAGCGCCCGGTGACGGTCGCCACGAAGGCCAGCGCCATCGACCCGGTGCCCAGCCCGACGAGGACGCCCCAGCAGAGGATCAGCTGCCAGCTCGCGGTCATGAAGACGGTCAACCCGCTGCCGAGCGCCACCAGCACCAGCGCGCCGGCCACCACCCGGCGGATGCCGAAGCGGTCCATCAGCGCGGCGGCGAAGGGTGCGGTCAGCCCGTACAGCATGAGGTTGACCGAGACGGCGGCGGAGATGGTCGCCAGCGGCCAGCGGAACTCCGCGTGCAGCGGGTGCAGCAGCACCCCGGGCGTGGCGCGGAAGCCGGCCGCGCCGACCAGTGCCACGAAGGCGACGGCGGCGACGGACCAGGCCGGGTGGAGACGGCGGTATCGGGTCACGGTACGAGTCTCGGCAACCTCGGCCGGAACGACGAGTGGCCGGAAAGCCATCGTGCGCAATAATCGGGCCATGTCCCTCGCCCCGCACCGGATCGCGGTGCTCGCCCTCGACCAGGTGGTCGGTCTGGACCTCGGCACCCCCGCCCAGGTCTTCGGCACCGCCCGCACCGCCGACTTCGAGCAGCTCTACACCGTCGGCGTCTGCACTCCGGGCGGCCGGCCGGTCCGCAGCACCGCCGGCTTCCAGGTGCATCCCGACCACGGCCTGGAGCTGATCGAGGCCGCCGACACGGTTATCGTCGCCGGCATCCACGGCGGGTCGGCGCTGACCGACGGCACGCTCGACCCGGACGTCGCGGCGGCGCTCCGGGCGGCCCATGACCGGGGCGCCCGGATCATGTCGATCTGCACCGGGGCGTTCGTGCTGGCCGCCGCCGGGCTCCTCGAGGGCCGCCGGGCCACCACCCACTGGGCGTACGCCAGCCTGTTCCGCCGGCTGCACCCCGACGTCGACCTGGACCCGGCGGTGCTCTTCATCGACGACGGGGTGCTCACCTCGGCCGGGGTGGCCGCCGGCATCGACCTCTGCCTGCACGTCATCCGCACCGACCACGGCAGCGAGGTGGCCAACCGGGCGGCGCGGCGGTGCGTGGTGCCGCCGTGGCGGGACGGCGGCCAGGCCCAGTACATCGAGCGGCCGGTCCCCCGGACGGCGGAGACCGGCACCGCGGCGACCCGGGAGTGGGCCCGGCAACGGCTGCACGAGCCGGTCGCGCTGCGCGACCTGGCCGCGCACGCCCGGATGAGCGTACGGACCTTCACCCGGCACTTCCGCTCCGAGACCGGGCTGAGCCCGGCGCAGTGGCTGCTCCAGCAGCGCACCGAGCACGCCCGGCTGCTGTTGGAGACCACCGACCTGACCGTCGACCAGGTGGCCCGCCACGCCGGCTTCGGCACCACCGCCGCGCTGCGCCAGCACTTCCACCATCGCCTCGGCGTCGCCCCCGCCACCTACCGCCGCACCTTCCGTCACACCTTCTGACCCGCCCCTGCGCCCGCTCACCCGGCTTTCGGGCCGGCGGCTCTCCCCCTTTCATCGAGAACCGTCATTGACGGTGACAGTTAACACTCTTTAAGATTTGGCTTCCTCGAGGAACCGTCCCCACCCCGTACGCCCGGCGGCGGCCGGCCCATCCGACCGCCGCCGGGCGGCACGGTGCCGCGACCCGTCCACGGGAAGGCCCTCGATGTCCTCACCACGTCCCCGCCGCCGCTCGCCGCTCGCCGCCGGCCTGCTCGCGCTGGCCACCGCCGGCGCCACCCTCGCCCTGACCCCGGCCGCCGCCGAGGCCGCCGTACTGCCGAACAACTTCAAGAGCGTCGGCTACCTGCCGTCCTGGAGCGGCGACGTCAACACCGTCCAGTACGGCAAGCTCACCCACATCAACTACGCGTTCGCGCTGCCCAACAACGACGGCAGCCTGCGCCCCGTGGAGAACCCCGGCAAGCTCTCCTCGCTGGTCTCGCTCGGGCACGCCAACAACGTCAAGATCTCCATCGCGATCGGCGGCTGGAACGACGGCAACGACTCCGCGTTCGAAGCGCTCGCCGCCAACTCGGGCAGCCGCGGCGCCTTCGTCACCAACGTGGTCAACTTCGTCAACCAGTACAACCTCGACGGCGTCGACATCGACTGGGAGTACCCCGACCCGGGCGCCTCGGCCACCAACTACAGCCTGCTGATGCAGCAACTGAGCAGCGCCCTGCACAGCCGGGGCAAGCTGCTCACCGCCGCCGTCGTCTCCGAGGGCTACTACGTGCAGGGCGTGCCGACCGCCGTGTTCGGCTACGTCGACTGGCTGAACATCATGGCGTACGACGGCGGCAGCCCACACGCCAACTACGACTGGTCGATCGCCAGCGTCAACGGGTGGAAGTCGCGCGGCCTGCCCGCCGGCAAGGCGGTGCTCGGGGTGCCCTTCTACAGCCGGCCCGGCTACTACACCTACTCCGCGCTGGTCGGGATGGACCCGGCCAACGCCAACCGGGACTGCACCACGGTCGGCGGGACGCAGCAGTGCTACAACGGCATCCCGACCATCAAGCGCAAGACCCAGTGGGCACTGGCCAACGCCGGCGGGATGATGAACTGGGAACTCTCCCAGGACACCACCGGCGCGACCTCGCTGGTCAGCGCGATCTACACCACCGTGATGGGCGGCACCACCCCGCCGCCGAGCGGCCGCACCGGCCCGATCACCGGCATCGGCGGCAAGTGCGTCGACGTCGCCGCCGCCGGCACCGCCAACGGCACCGCCATCCAGCTCTACACCTGCAACGGCACCGCCGCGCAGAGCTGGACCGTGGCGAGCGACGGGACCCTGCGCGCGCTCGGCAAGTGCGCCGACGTGACCAGCGGCTCCACCGCCAACGGCGCGAAGGTCCAGCTCTGGGACTGCAACGGCACCGGCGCGCAGGTCTGGCAGGCCCAGTCCAACGGCACGCTGCGCAACCCGCAGGCGAACAAGTGCCTGGACGCCACCGACAACAGCTCCGCGGACGGCACCCGACTGCAGATCTGGGACTGCTTCGGCGGCGCCAACCAGGTCTGGCACCTGCCCGCCTGACCGGCACCCGGGCCCCCTGTTGACGCCTCCGCCGGAACAGGGGGCCCTGGGCCGCTGCGCTGAGCCCGCCCCCGAGCAGGCCAGGTCCAGCCCCGCCGATCATGCCGGGCCAACGGAGTCAGGGGGTGGGGTCGGCCGCTGGGGGGCCGAGACGCCGCAGCGCGGCGCGGGCATCGTGCAGGTAGACGTCGGTCGCCGCGACCTCCTCGGCGGGCCGGCCACCAGCGGGAGGGCCGCACCAGGCCGGGCGGCTCACGACCCGGCCACGGGTGCGCGGCTCGCACCGTTGCGCAGCACTCGGAGCTGGGTCAGGTGCATCGGCAGGTGGACACGGGTGTGCAGGTCGAGGGTGCGACCCCAGGGCAGGGACTGGTCCACGTTCAGATCGGCGCCCTCCCGCAGCACGGTGTCGACGGGGGTGTCCGCGGCGGGGCCGAGTCGGTCGGCGAGGGTACAGACCTTCTGGCTGGTGGCCCGGAGCAGGGTGGCCAGCCCGTCCAGGCCGCCACACTCGGAGACCAGGGCGTCGAGCTGCGGCCGGTGGATGGTCTCCAGGTCGTAGTAGGCGAACGGCGACCCGGCCAGCACCGCCTCGGTCGCCTCGCTCAACAGCTCGTCGTTGGCGGCCAGGTGCGCCACGATCTGCTCCGCGCTCAGCTCCCCCTCGGCCGGCGCCCCGAACCCGCCCGCATCCACCTCCGCGAGCACCGCCTCGTACGCCCGCCGCAGCTCCGCGCTCTCCACCTCCGCAGTCAACCCCGCCCCCACCCGTCGGTCAGGGAGTTATCGCGCCCGTTTCACCCGGATGAGGGGATTCGCCCACGACCGTGATCCGCCGGCGACGGGCGGGTCAGCGCCGGCCGTGCCGGGCGCGGAGGTAGTCGCTGACCACGTACTCGCCGAGGTCGTCGAGGTCGGGAGTGAACATGCGGCCCTTCGAGCGGCGGGCCACCGCGTCGACGAAGCGGCGCAGTCCCGGGTCGTCGCCGAGCATGAACAGATTCAGCGTGGCGCCGTAGCGGGTGAGCTTGTCCACCTCGCGGATGGTCGCCTCGATCGTCTCCGGCAGCGGCGGCCAGTGGAAGTAGGCCTCCCCGTCGTCCGGATCGAGGTGGGCGGTGGGTTCGCCGTCGGTGACCACGAGCACCACCGGCTCCGCGCCCGGGTGCCGGCGCAGGTGTCGGCCGGCCAGCCGGAGCGCGTGCTGGAGGTTGGTGCCCTGCTCCATGTCCGGTTCCACCGCCGCCAGTTCCTGCTGGGTCAGCGGCAGCGCCTCCCGGCCGAAGCCGACGATCTGCAACGCGTCCTGCGGGAACCGGGTCGCCACCAGGTGCGACAGGGCGAGGGCGGTCTGCTTCATCGGCCCCCAGCGCCCCTGCGAGATCATCGAGTACGACAGGTCCACGCACAGCGCCACCGCCGCCGACGCCCGCCGCTCGGTCTCCACCACCTCGAAGTCCTCGACCGCGAGCTGCACCGGGACCGTGGGGCCGGCCCGGCGTACCGCGCGGGTGAGGGTGCGCACCACGTCGAGGGGTTGCTCGTCGCCGTACTCCCACTGCCGGGACGCCCCGCTGACCTCGCCCGCGGCGCCCGCCGAGCGGAGGTCGTGCTGGCCGCGCGGCCCGGCGGTCAGGTCGGCGAAGACTCGGCGCAGCGCGGTGCCGGCGAGCCGGCGCAGCGCCTTCGGGCTCAGGGTCAACCCGTCCGCGTCCCGGCTCACCCAGCCCTGCCGGCGCAGCTCCCGCTCCAGCTCCCGCAGCCGGCGTACGTCGTCTGCGGCGTCCCGGCCCAGCGTCCGGGCCACCGCGTCGACGTCCACGTCGTCGAGGGTGGCGCCGGTGTGCTCCTGGTCGAGCTGATCCAGCAGCTCGTCCAGCTCGGCGATCTCGCCGAGCGCCCCGGTCGCCTCGCCGTAGCCGAGCGGTTGGTCGCCGCGGACCCGCTCCCCGCGCTGCCAGTTCAGGTCGGGGCGCAGCGCCCGCAGGTGGGCGTCGAGCGCGGACAGCTCGCCGGCCAACTGCTCGCCGAGCGACTGGCGCATCAGCCCGGCCAGCTCCTCCCGCTGCCGGTCGGACAGCGACCGCATCAGCCGCTCCCCGGCCGCCGCCCGGCGGGCCAGCACGTCGACCAGTTCGTCGACGTCCTTCGGCTGTTCCGGGAAGAACTCGCCGTGCTGGCGCATGAACTCGGCGAACGCGTCGGTGGTGTCCTCGGCGCGGGCGTGCCGGCCCAGCAGGTCGTTGAGGTCCCGCATCATCTCGGCGAGCTGCCGCTGGACAGCCGGGTCGCCGGCGGCTCGTGCCGCGTCCCGCAGCCCGGCGAAGCGCTGCTCCAGCACCTCGCCGCGGAGCCCGTCGAGGATCCGCTGGTACGTCTGCCGGGCCTCGTCGCTGGCCCACTGGTAGCCGGACAGCTCCGCGACCGCCCGGGCGGTGGAGCGGGGCAGGTTGTCCAGCACCGCCTCGGCGAAGCGGGCGTCGTCGCCGTCGCGGCCGCGCAGCTCGTCCCGCTCGGCGGCGAGGGCCTGGTCGAGCAGGGCCTGAGCCCGGGTCACCGCGCCGTCCAGGTCGCCCCGGCGCAGCGCGTCCCGGCGCAGCCGCCGGGCCCGGGCGGCCAGCTCGTCCAGGCCACCCCGCCCCCGCGGGCCGCGGCGCAGCAGGTCGCGCAGCGCCTCCCGGAGGCTGCCGCCGTTCAGCACCTCCGCGCCGACCGCGTCCACGGCGGCGCGCACGTCGTACGGCGGGGCGAGCGGGTCGGGCCCGCCACGCCACTGGCCGTACCGGAACCGGTTGCCGGCCATGGTCAGCCCCGGCCGCCGTAGACGGTGCGCCCGGACTCGGTGACGTCCTTGCCGAGCCGGCGGGTCAGGTGCAGCCCCTCCAGGACGAACTCGACGCCGGCGGCGGCCTCCTCGGGGGTGGGCGCGTCGCCCAGCCCGAGCCGGTCGAGCACCTTGGCCAGCCCGTCCACCGGGCCGACCTGGCGCAACAGCTCGGCCGAGGAGACCAGCTCCCCGGTCTCGATCACCGCGCCCTCGGCGACCAGCCCGGTGAACCCGGACAGGTCCAGCCCGGCCAGCCGGGCCCGGAACGTCTCGGCGGTGGCGGTCCGCAGCAGGTGGGCCAGCACCTCGATCTCCCGCCCCTCCTCGCCGCTCTCGAACTCGACCTTGCCGCGCAGGGTGGAGGTGACGGAGACGGCGTCGCCGACCCGGGCGACGGGCGCCTCGGGGCGTACCCCCTCGGGTGCGGGAGCGGCGGCGAGCAGGCCGGCCCGGCGCAGCGCCGCGGCCGCGACCGTCTCGGCGGCGGCGATGGGGAACCGGGCGGAGACCCCGGAGCGCGGATCCACCGACGGCGACTCGCGGACCGCGCGGGCGAACCGGGCCAGCACCTCCAGCACGTGCTCCGGCACCTCGGCGACCAGGTCGGCCTCCTGCCGGATCAGGGCCAGCTCCAGCTCCAGGTCGACCGGGTAGTGGGTGCGGATCTCCGCGCCGAACCGGTCCTTGAGCGGGGTGATGATCCGACCCCGGTTGGTGTAGTCCTCCGGGTTGGCGCTGGCCACCAGGAGCAGGTCCAGCGGCAGCCGGAGCTGGTAGCCGCGGACCTGGATGTCCCGCTCCTCCAGCACGTTGAGCAGTGCCACCTGGATGCGTTCGGCCAGGTCGGGCAGCTCGTTGACGGCGAAGATGCCGCGGTTGGTACGCGGCACCAGCCCGAAGTGGATCGTCTCCGGGTCGCCGAGGCTACGCCCCTGGGCGATCCGGATCGGGTCGACGTCGCCGATCAGGTCGCCGACGCTGGTGTCCGGGGTGGCCAGCTTCTCGCCGTACCGCATCGAGCGGTGCAGCCAGCCGATCGGCAGGTCGTCGCCGGCCTCGGCGACCAGCGCGCGGGAGGCCGGGGTGAGCGGGTGCAGCGGGTGCTCGTTGAGCACCGAGCCTCCGATGACCGGGGTCCACTCGTCGAGCAGCGCGCCGAGCGAGCGGATCAGCCGGGTCTTGCCCTGGCCGCGTTCGCCGAGCAGCACCATGTCGTGGCCGGCGAGCAGGGCCCGCTCGACCTCGGGCAGCACGGTGTCCTCGTACCCGACGATGCCGGGGAAGCGGTCCTCGCCGGAGCGCATCCGGGCGAGGAGGTTGTCGCGGATCTCAGCCTTGACCGTGCGGTAGTGGTGGCCGGACGTCCGCAGCTCGCCGAGCGTGCCGGGCAGGTCGGCGGGCGGGACCGGGGGAACCTGGTTTGGCGCAGTCACCCGACCCACGCTAGCGCGCCCCGGCACCGGACCGCCCGGTTCGGACCTGATCGCCCGAAGTCGGTACGGCCGGGCGGACACCCGCGCCCGCGGGACCAGCGGTCAGCGGTGCTCGTCGACGTACTTCCGCGGGTCCTTGTCGGCGAAGCGGAGGTTACGGCCGTTCTTGTGCTCGCCGTAGAACTTCAGCCAGCGGGAGCCCAGCTCGGCCCGCAGTTCAACGCCGACGTGCCGGCGGAAGTCCGGCAGCGCCTCGTCCTCCTCCTCGGCCAGGTGCTCGCTGTTCTCCCGGCGGGCCCGCCACACCGCCGCCCACCACTGGTCCGAGCCGACCGGGTGCAGCTTGGACTCGGCGATCGCGTCGCGGATCTTGTTGTGGTCGCCGACCGCGTCCTCGGTCTCCTCCTCGCCGTCGTCGCCGCGGCGCACCAGGTGCGGGTAGAGGATGGTCTCCTCCGCCTCGGCGTGGATGTCCAGGTGCAGCGCGAGCGCCTCCCAGATCGCCAGCAGCTCGGCGTCGTCGCGGGCGTCGTCGAGCCGGGCGAAGCCGCGCCGGAAGGCGGCGTGGTCGTCGAGGATGAGGGCGGTGATGTCATCCATGGTGGTCACCTTCCGGTACGGGCGCGGACCAGTTTCGGCACCGCGGCGAGCCCGGTGATCGGGCGGAACTGCCGGGCCTCGGTGGACAGGGCGGCGTACTCGTCGTCGGTCAGGTCGATCTCGGCGGCGGCCGCGTTGCGTTCCAACTGCTCCACGCTGGACGCGCCGGGGATGGCCACCACGTTGGGGTGGCGCAGCAGGTAGGCCAGGGCGATCTGGCTGGGGGTGGCGTCGTGGGCGCCGGCGACCTCGCGCAGCGTGGCGATCAGCGCGGTGCCGCGGTCCAGGTTCTCCGGCAGGAAGTACGGGTTGGCCCGGCGTACCGCCCCGCTCGGCGGGTTCCTCGCGTCGTACCGCCCGGAGAGGAAGCCCTGTGCCAGCGGGCTGTACGCGATGACGATCCGGCCGGCCTGCTCCGCGTACGGGATCAGGTCCTCCTCGGGACCGCGGTCGACCAGGCTGTAGCGGACCTGGTTGCTCAGCACCCGGCGGCCCAGCGCGGCCTCGGCGAACCGCCAGCGGCGCAGGTTGTAGTTGCTCACCCCGACCTCGCCGACCAGCCCGACGTCCTGGAGCGCGCGCATGCCGCGCATGGTGGTGGTGTCGGCGACCACCGGGTTGGGCTGGTGCACCTGGTAGAGGTCGATGCTGCTGACCCCGAGCCGGGCGGCGGAGGCCACCGCGCGCTGCTGGACCACCGGGGCGATCGGCAGCACCGGGAAGATCTTGCTGGCCACCACGACCTTGGCCCGGTCGTCGCCGAGCGCCGCGCCGAGGATGCGTTCGCTGCGGCCGAAGCCGTACAGCTCAGCGGTGTCGAAGAGGGTGACCCCGAGGTCGAGCGCCCGCCGGACGATGTCCCCGGCCCGGCGCTCGTAGTCGGCCCCGTAGCCCCACTCCTTCGACCCGAACTGCCAGGTGCCGAGACCGATCTTGGAAATGGACTTGGGGGTGTCGAGCGGGACGAAGCGCATGGCCTCGAAGCTACCCGGCGGGGCCGGTCGGCACGCCCGTTCCGACGCCCGGGCGTTGCGCACTTCCGCCACCACCTCTGGGCGCGGAACCCGGTCGGGGCGGGGCTAGGGTCCTTGGCGTGACCTACCTTGCCGCCGATGAGCGCTACGACACCATGACCTACCGGCGCAGCGGACGCAGCGGGCTCCGGCTGCCCGCCATCTCGCTCGGGCTGTGGCACAACTTCGGGCCGGACCGCCCGTTCGAACGGCAGCGGGACATCGTCCGCCGCGCCTTCGACCTGGGGATCACCCACTTCGACCTGGCTAACAACTACGGCCCACCGCCCGGCTCGGCGGAGGAGAACTTCGGCCGGATGCTCGCCACCGACCTCAAGCCGTACCGGGACGAGCTGGTCGTCTCCAGCAAGGCCGGCTATCTGATGTGGCCCGGCCCGTACGGCGAGTGGGGCTCCCGCAAGTACCTGATCTCCTCGCTCGACCAGTCGCTGCGCCGGATGGGGCTGGACTACGTCGACATCTTCTACTCCCACCGGTTCGACCCGGACACCCCGCTGGAGGAGACGATGGGCGCGCTGGACGCCGTCGTCCGCTCCGGCAAGGCGCTCTACGTCGGCGTCTCCAACTACAACTCGGAGCAGACCGCCCGGGCCGCGGCGATCCTGCGCGGCCTGGGTACGCCGCTGCTGATCAACCAGCCGTCGTACTCGATGTTCAACCGGTGGACCGAGGACGACGGGCTGCTCGACACGCTGGAGAAGGTGGGCGCCGGCTGCATCGCGTACAGCCCGCTCGCGCAGGGGCTGCTCACCGACCGCTACCTGGGCGGCATCCCCGCCGACTCCCGGGTACGCACCAGCGTCTTCCTCAACGAGAGCGACCTCAGCGCGGAGAGGATGGCCACCATCCGGGCCCTCGGCGCGATCGCCGAGCGGCGCGGCCAGTCGCTGGCCCAGCTGGCGCTGGCCTGGGCGCTGCGCGACCCGCGGATGACCAGCCTGATCATCGGCGCGAGCAGCGTGGCCCAGCTCGAGGCGAACGTGGCCGCGCTGGACGACCTCGACTTCAGCACCGAGGAGCTGAGCGAGATCGACCACCACCTGGGCTGACCCGCGTTGTCGGACCGCGCCGCCAATGTCCGTCGCCAGACGGCGGCGGTGCGGTCCGACCACGAAGGGTGGCCCGATGGGCGCCTCCGGCTGGAGCTACCCGGTCCCCTGGCAGCCCGACCCCAGTGCCGGGCTGTGACCGGCACGGACCGGCCCACCCGGGAGCACCAGGACGCGCTCGACGATCTCGTCCGGGGGCGGTGGATGGGCCGGTGCGTCGTGCTGCACGACGCCGCCGGCGAACCGGCCGAGCTGCACTTCTGGGGCTACTCCGGGGACTGACCGGGCTCACCAGATCCGGCGCCGGCCGGCGCGGTGGTTGCGTACCTCGCAGGGACGGCCGACCGGCCCGCTGCCGGCCCGGCGCAGCCGCATCCCGACGGTGGCCGCCAGCAGCACGGTGACGACCGCGGCGGCCCCGGCCACCAGCGGCCAGCGGACGCCGCCGAGGTCGGTCACCGAGGCGACCGGCACCCCGGCCTCCGCCGCCGGTGGGACGGCCGGTGGGACGGCCGGTGGGACGGAACCCGGGGCAGCCCGCTTCGTGGTGGCGGCCGGGCTGGCCGACGGGCCGCCACGGGCGCCGGAGGCGGTGCCGGAGGACGACCGGAACACCACGTCGGAGCAGGAGTAGTAGGTGTCCTGGGTGTCGGAGTTCTGCCAGATGATGTAGATCAGGTGCCGGCCGCTGCGGCCCGCGGGCAGCCGCCCCGACATCTGGTACGCGCCGGCGCGGATCGGCGGGTCGGTGGCCGTCAGGAACGGCCGGGTCTCGAGGTCCGCCCAGGTCAGCCGCTGGCTCGGGTCGTAGGAAGCGGTGGTCGCGTAGAGCCGGAACGTGCCCTTGTGCGGGATCGTGGTCCGGTACGTGAAGGTGTACCGGCCACCGGAGGTCAGCGTCGTCGCCGGCCAGTCGGTACGGGCCAGGTCCAGCCCCCGGTACGCCGACAGCCCGCCGCTGCACAGCTCACCGTCGGGGATCCGCTCCCGGTCCCGGCCGTCGATCCGGGCGACCCGGATGTTGTCCCACTCCCGTACGGCGGCACCGGCCGCGATCGCCGCACGGCAGGCCGGCGTCGCCGCCCGGCCGCCCTCCGGGCCGCAGGCCGCCGCCCGGCTGAGCGGGTTGGTCGGTGCGCCGTGCGCGGCGGCGGGCGCGGCGGTGAGCAGCAGGGTCGCGGCGACGGCGGAAACGGCGGCGAGCATTCGGCGTACGGCCATGTGATCGACCTCCCGGGCAGAGGTACGGGCGGGGCGCGGCAAAGGTTCGACGGTTGCCCGGACGGGTCGCGGCTCCGCTACTCCCGCGCAGCGCGGCGGCGCGGGTCGGCCGAACGGTCGTTCCGGTGCGGACGGTGGCCCGCGGGGCGGCGGCCGGCACGGGTCTGGCCCTACAGTGACGACACCCCGTGATCAAGGAGCGTCCCGTGTCCGAGCCGCCACCGGCGCCAGATTCCCCCCGGACCGCCCCGGCGGCCGGGCCGACGGGTGGCGACGCACCCGCCGACGCCACGCCGTACCTGCTCGTCATGCCCACCACCGACGGGGCACCGCCCGGGCTGGTGTGGCCCGGCCAGGAGGGCCAGCCCGCCTGGGCCATTCCGGTCACCGTCCCGGCCGGCACCCGCGGCTACGCCGTCTTCCTGCCGCTGGTCCCGGCCCCCGCCGGCGAGGGGACGGCCGCCCCGGTCCCGGCCGTCCCGTGGGTCACGGCCGAGGGCTCCACGTCCGCCACCGGTACGTCCGCACAGCCGACCGCCGCCCTGACGGCGACGGGCTCCGGCGACGCGGCGACGGCCGAGGAGGAGCCCTCCGCCACGCCGGCCCCGCCCGCGACCCCACCGGCACCGTCCGGGACGCCGCAGCCGGTGCCCGCGTCCGCCGGGGCGGCCCAGCCCGCGGCGGCGCCGACGGCCGCCGACGCGGCGCCGTCCGGGCCTGCGCCGGCCGTGCCGCAGCAGCGTCCCGTCCCGGGCGGGGCCGCGCCACAGCCGAACGTCGCCCCGGGGGCCCCGATGCCGCCGTACGTCGCGCAGCCGGCACCGCCCTGGCCGATGCACCCGCCGCAGCCGGGCGTGGCGTGGACGCCCCGCCCGTCGACGCCCCGTACCTCCTTCCTCGGCGCCAGATGGCCGGGGCCGAAGCCGGCCACCGGCCGGGCCACGCCGCTCGCCGTGCTGGCCGGCGCGCTCGGGATCGCGTTCTTCGTCCCGCTGAGCCGGACCGGCATCGGCTGGTTCCTCGGCTGGCTCGTCCTGACCGCCGGCGTGGTCGCCGCGGTCCGGCGGGGGACGGCGAAACTGCCCCGCACCGAACGCCTGGTCCGCGGCGGGTGGGCGGTGGCGGCCCTGGCGCTGCTCGCCGTCCTCGCCTTCCGCAACGCCTGGTGGCTGGTGACGTTCTGCGTCCTCGGCGCGCTCGGCTGCGCGACGCTGGCCATCGTGGGCGGCCGGCTGGTCCGCTCGATCCTGTTCAGCCTGGTCGCCGCGCCGTTCGCGGCGCTCCGCGGCCTGCCCTGGGTACGCCGGCACATCACCGCCACCCCCGACACGGGCATGGTCCGCCGGGTGACCGGTTCGGTCGTGGCGACCGTGGTGGTGCTGGTGGTCTTCGGCAGCCTGCTCTCCTCCGCCGACGCGGCGTTCTCCGAGGTCCTCGGCGCGATCGTCCCGGAGATCAACGCCGGTACGGTGTTCCGCTGGATCTTCCTGGCCGTGGTGGGCGCGCTGATCGCGGTCGCCGCCGTCTACACCCTGCCCGCCCCGCCGGACCTGTCCACCGTGGACAAGCCGAGCAACCGCAGCCTCGGCCTGCTGGAGTGGGCGCCGGCCATCGGCGCGCTGACGGTGCTCTTCGCCGGCTTCGTCGTCGTGCAGTTCACCGTGCTGTTCGGCGGCCAGCGACACGTCCAGAAGGTCGCCGGCCTCAGCTACTCCGAGTACGCCCGCAGCGGCTTCTGGCAGCTGCTCTTCGTCACCCTGCTGACCGTGGCGGTGCTCGGTGCGGTCAGCCGCTGGGCCAGCCGGGACCGCAAGGTCGAACGCACCGTGCTGCGCGTCCTGCTCGGCCTGCTCAGCGCGCTCAGCGTGGTGATCGTGGTGTCGGCGCTATCCCGCATGTACACGTACCAGAAGGTCTACAGCTTCACCGGCGAGCGGATCTTCGTGATGGCGTTCGAGCTGCTGCTCGGGGCGGTCTT
The DNA here is from genome assembly GCF_042650725.1 of Micromonospora sp. GCM10011541. Classification (NCBI taxonomy): domain Bacteria; kingdom Bacillati; phylum Actinomycetota; class Actinomycetes; order Micromonosporales; family Micromonosporaceae; genus Micromonospora; species Micromonospora sp. GCM10011541. The sequence continues at coordinate 26,004 of NZ_JBHSBP010000054.1, read as the reverse complement.
CGTGATGATCCTGGCCGCCGGGGTCCGGTGGCGGGGCCGGTGGATCCCCGGCGCGACGGTGGGGCTGGCCGTGGTGATGCTGCTCAGCCTGGCCGTGCTCAACCCGGAGAACTACGCCGCCCGGCGCAACATCGCCCGGTACCAGCAGACCGGCAAGATCGACGCCTGGTACCTGCGGGCGCTCTCCGCCGACGCCACGCCGGCCCTGACCCGGCTGCCGGACCCGGTGCGCCGGTGCACGCTGAGCTGGATCGACGACGACCTGGCCGAGCCCGACCCCTGGTATGCCTGGAACCTGGGCCGGTACCGGGCCCGTCAGGCCCTCGACCGGATCGGCGAGGACGCCGTCGGCGGGCCGAAGGACTGCCGGGCCGCGGACCAGTTCGACCTGCCCAAGAGCCGCCGTACGCGGTGACCTGCGGCGGGTAACCGAGGAACGCCCTGGATCGGGATCGACTCCCGCTCCAGGGCGTTCGCGTCAGCAGCGCGGGGCACAGAACCAGTCGATCGTCCCGTCCTTGCTCACCAGCGCCGCAGTCTGCAGGTCGCCGATCAAGCCGTGGTCCTCCACAGCAGGGTACGAGTCCACCGGACCTCCCGTCCTCGCCGCACCGACCGCGGCGACTACCCGCAGCCGGCCGGGGCACACCTCGGCCCGTCGGGTCGGACCCGGCCCGGATCAGGCAGGGTTCTGGCACACGGCGGGCCGAGAAGATCAGAACGGCAAAGGCCCTGGTGGGGTCTGTCTCGCTTCTTCCGCCCGTTGTCGTCGCGTAGCCAGCCGTTTGCTGACTCACTGCTGACTCCCGCCGTGGTGACCGGCGAGCCCGGCCTCCACGATCGCCACACGGGGTTTCGTCGTCCCGGGTGCCGTTCCCGCCGACACCCGAGACATCGGTGCGAGTCGGGGCGCTCAATCGGCGGCCAGCCGCACGTACCCCTCCGAGCCGACGGCCTCCACGTCCCAGCGGTGCCCGAACGCGGCGACGCCGCGGATGTGGATCCGGCCGACCTCGTGCGGCAGCGCTGGGTCGACGACGAGCCGGCCATCGACCGGGCGGAGCCCCAGCATGGCCCGGATCAGGTTCAGTGGGACCCCGGACGCCCAGGCCTGGGGGCTGCACGCGGTCGGGTACGGGATGGCGGCAAGGGCCCGCTCGCGCGCGAAGCCGGCGATCGCCTCCGGCAGTCGGTCGCCGAATTCGGCGGCGGCGTCGAGCAGGGCGAGGGCCACTCGGTTGGCCTCGTCGCGGAAGCCGTATCGGGCCAGGCCCAGCACGCTGATCGAGCTGTCGTGCGGCCAGACCGTGCCGAGGTGGTATCCGAGCGCGTTGTACGGCGCGTCGGCCCGGGACAGCGTCCGGATCCCCCAACCGCTGAACATGTCCTCGGAGAGCAGTTGCCGGGCGAGCGCGGCGGCGCGTTCCTGCGGGACGATGCCGCTCCACAGCAGGTGTCCCAGGTTGGACGTCATGGAGTCGATCTTGTTCTTGTCGCCGTCGAGGCCGACGGCGTAGTAGCCGCCCCGCCCCTCGATCCAGAAGTCCCGGTTGAAGCTCTCGCGCAGCCGGTACGCCTCGGCGCGCAGCCGGTCCGCGAGGGCCGGGTCCGCCAGCGGCCCGTCGGCGAGTTCCGCCAGGCGTAGCTTTGCGTCGTAGGTGTAGCCCTGGATCTCGCAGGTGGCGATCGGTAGCACCGGCATCCGCCCGTCGGCGAAGCGCACCCCGTCCCAGGAGTCGCGCCAGCACTGGTTGCCCAGCCCTTCCGGGGAGCGGGTGGCGTACTCGACGTAGCCGTCGCCGTCCCGGTCGCCGTACCGGTCGATCCAGTTCACCGCCGCCCGTGCGTTGTCCCGGAGCGACCGGACCAGGTCGTCGTCGCGCGTCCAGCGCCAGTACTCGGACAGCAGGACCAGCCAGAGCTGGGTGGCGTCGGCGCTGCCGTAGTTGGGGTTGTACGGCATGAGTCCCTGCTGGGTGAGCTCACCGAAGCGAACCTCGTGCAGGATCTTGCCGGGCTCCTCGTCGGTGAAGTCCTCGCACTGCCGGCCCTGGTGATGTGCCAGCGCCAGCAGGGTTCCCTTGGCCATCCGGGGCCCGAAGGTGAGCGCCTGGTACGAGGTGATCAGGGTGTCCCGGCCGAAGATGGCGAGGAACCAGGGCATGCCGGCGGCCGGCAGGCTGATCCGTTCCTCCCCGACCTCCATCTCCAACCGCAGCGCGGACATGTCCGAGCGGGTCTGCGCGGTCGCCCGCTCCAGCACCCGATGGTCGCTGGTCAGCTCGGCGGCGCGGGCGAGCCACCGGGCCGCCGGATCCTCCACCCGGTGGTGGAAGACGTCGGCGACATCGCCCCGGACCGGCTCGGTCACCCCAATGCCGGGCGGCACCGGCACCTTGAGGTCGACCTGCCACTCCCCGCGCGGTCCGAGGTCGATCGCCCAGACCAGGTGGTCGCCCTCCAGCCGCCGCGGCGGGCGGGTCGACCAGACCCGGGTATCCGCGGTGAAGCCGTCCTGCTCGTAGCTGAACACCAGCTGCGAGCCGTCTCGCGCGTGCCGCCGCTGGATCCGCTCCGACCGGTCGCGGACGTTGGTCTTGATTTCGAGGATGTCGGCGAAGTCGTTGCCCACCTCGAGCCGCAATTCCAGCCGGACCCGCTCGCCGGCGAAGGAGCCGACTTCGATCCGCTCGTGCAACCCGTCGCTCAGGTAGCGCAGCCGCCGGACAACAATGGTGTTTGCCGGCAGGTCGGGCAGCGCCGGATTGGTCAGGAAGAACTGCGCCGAGTAGTGGTCGACCACGTGGGAGCGCAGCACGAGCAGGCGGTGGCCGTCGATGGTGAGCACCCAGTGGTTGAGCAGGCGGGTGTCCCGGTGCACCAGGCCGCCGATCGTGCCAGCCGGCACGTCGCCCACCGGATCCGAGTACATGAAGGTGGCACCGCTGACCACGGCGATCGCGTTCGGGCCCAGCTCCGGCGGCAGGGCCCGCGCCTGCGCGCCAGGGCGTGCCGGGTCCCGCGGCTTGGTCGGCGTTGGATAGGCCGGGGTGGGACGCTCCAGCACCATGAGCCGGACGCTACGCCCGTGCCCTGCGGTTCGACCTCACCCGGACTGGGTGAAGTTTGCCCATACGGGGTGCTCGAGACATCTTCAGGGCCTTCGGCCGACCGGCGCTGCATCGGAGCTGGGAGCGGTCCAGCGGGCAACCCCCGCTACCAGTAATCTCCGAGGCCGGGTCATCAGTTCACCAACTACTCGCTTGGCTACTTCCGCCCGCAGGAACGACAAAGGGCGTCCGTCATGTCTGACGAACGCCCTGGTCGCTCGGGTGGAGCCGAGGGGACTCGAACCCCTGACCCCCACACTGCCAGTGTGGTGCGCTACCAGCTGCGCCACGGCCCCGTGCGGTCGTCCCGGTCGCCCGGGCACGCAGAGAACTATACACACGCCGGTCGGCATGGTCATCTCGCGGGGGTCCCCTCCGCCGGGCTCAGTTCAGGGCCACGTCCGGGGGGAAATGGGCCACCGCCGCCATCATGCCGCCCTGCCGACGCAGCACCATCGGCCAGAGGTCGTCCGGCCGGTCGACGAAGGCGTCGCCGGGCAGCGCGTCGAGGACGAACCAGGACCCCTCCTCGATCTCCCGCTCCAGCTGGCCCGCTCCCCAGCCGGAATAGCCGGCGAAGACCCGGATGCCACCGAGCGCGTCCCGCAGCCGCTCCGGGTCCACCGAGAGGTCGACCGTGCCCACCGCGCCGGAGACCCGGTGGAAACCCTTCACCGGCTTGATCGGGTGCCGCATCCGGGCCAGGCAGATGGCCGAGTCCGGCTGCACCGGACCGCCCTCGAAGAGCACGGCGGGGTGACGGGCCAGGTCGCACCAGTCCCCGAGGACGTCGGCCACCGGCACCTCGGTGGCGCGGTTGAGCACCACGCCGAGGGCGCCGCCGGGCTCGTGGGCGACCAGCAGCACGACCGTACGGTCGAAGTTCGGGTCCTTCAGTGCCGGAGTCGCGACCAGCAGCCGTCCGGTCATCGACTGCATGGCCCGACCACCGATCGCCTGCCCCTCCTGCATGTCGGACATTCGTCACCCGCACGCCGGGACAGGGAGCCCGACGCCGTCGACCATCCGCGCTGTCAACGCCATGCCTGGCACCATAGCCTGCGCCCCGCACGGTGGCTAAGGTCTGACGGGCGGGTGATCGAACATGACCGAGGGAGTTTCGATGGGGCCGACGGCCGAGCTGGCGGTGATCGGTGGGTCGGGGCTCTACGCCCTGCTCGACGGCGCCACCGAACACGTGCTGGAGACGCCGTACGGGCCGCCGTCGGACCCGGTCACCATCGCCGACGTCGGCGGTCGCCGGGTGGCCTTCCTGCCCCGGCACGGACGCGACCACCGCTACCCGCCGCACCTGATCCCCTACCGGGCCAACCTCTGGGCGCTGCGTTCCCTCGGGGTACGCCAGGTGCTCGCTCCCTGCGCGGTCGGCGGCCTGCGGCCGGAGCTCGGCCCGGGCACCTTCGTGGTGCCGGATCAGCTCATCGACCGGACCAGCGGGCGCACCCAGACCTACTACGACCGTGGCGCGGTGCACGTCCCGTTCGCCGACCCGTACTGCCCCACCGGCCGCCGCACCCTGCTGGAGGCGGCGGCGGGCCGGGATGTCCCGGCGGTCGACGGGGGGACGGTGGTGGTGGTCGAGGGGCCGCGCTTCTCCACCCGGGCCGAGTCCCGCTGGTTCGCGGCGATCGGCGGGTCGGTGGTCAACATGACCGGCCACCCGGAGGCGGTGCTCGCCCGCGAGCTCGCCCTCTGCTACACCTCGATCGCGCTGGTCACCGACCTGGACGCGGGGGTGGAGGGCGGCGAGTCGGTCACCCAGGAGGAGGTGTTCCGGGTCTTCGCGGCGAACACCGACCGGCTGCGCGGGGTGCTGATGGACGCGGTGGCCGCGCTGCCCGCCGACCGGGACTGCCCCTGCGGCCGGGCGCTGGACGGGATCAAGCTGCCGTTCCCGCTGCCCTGAGAGCGCCCCGCGAGACCTAGGAAGTGCCCGAAAAGCCCGGCCCGCCCCGATAGATTCGGCTGGTCGGGGGACTGATCAATAGCCGTCTCCGGCGCAGCAACAACAGACGGAGGCAGCCGGCGATGGCAACGGTTCGCGACATCACCTACGACCTGCTGCGCGAGCTGGGCCTGACCACCGTCTTCGGCAACCCCGGTTCCACCGAGGAGCCGTTCCTACAGGGCTTCCCGGCCGACTTCCGCTACGTCCACGCGCTGCACGAGGCGTCGGCGATGGCGATGGCCGACGGGTACGCGCAGGCCACCGGACGGCCCGCCCACGTCAACCTGCACACCGCCCCGGGCACCGGCAACGGCATGGGCAACCTGGTCACCGCCTGGCACAACAAGACCCCGCTGATCGTCACCGCCGGCCAGCAGACGCGCGAGATGCTGCTGATCGAGCCCCGGCTGGCCAGCCGCCGCGCGGCGGAGCTGACCCAGCCGTACGTGAAGTGGAGCTACGAGCCGGCCCGGGCGCAGGACATCCCGGCCGCGCTGATGCGGGCGTACGCGACCGCGGTGCAGCCCCCGACCGGGCCGGTCTTCCTCTCCCTGCCGATGGACGACTGGGCCCGGCCCGCGGACCGTCCGCCGCAGGTGCGCGGCGTGGCCACCCGGTACGCGCCGGATCCGGGGCGGCTGCGCGACTTCGCCGCCGTGCTGGCGGCCAGCCGCGCCCCGGTGCTGGTGCTCGGCGCGGCGGTGGACCGGGCCGACGCCTGGCCGGCGGCGGTAGCCCTGGCCGAGCGGCTGGCCGCGCCGGTCTGGGCCTCCCCCGCGCCGGAGCGGGCCGTCTTCCCCGAGGACCATCCGCACTTCCGGGGCGTGCTGCCGTACGCGATCGAGCCGCTGGCGGAGGCGCTGCGCGGGCACGACACGGTGCTGGTGGTCGGCGCGCCGGTGTTCCGCTACTACCCGCACGTGCCGGGCGACTACCTGCCGGCGGACGCGCGGCTGCTGCACGTCACCGACGACCCGGACGAGTCGGCGCGGGCCCCGGTCGGGGAGAGCCTGCTCGGCGACGCGGGGCTGGCCCTGGCGGGCCTGCTGGACCTGCTGCCGGCGACGGACCGTCCCGCCCCGGCCGCCCGCCCCGCGCCGGGGCCGCCGGCGGAGTCGAACCCGCCGAGTGCGGACGCCCTCTTCGCCGCGCTGGCGCGGCACTGGCCGACCGATGGGGTGCTGGTGCAGGAGTCCCCGTCCAACCTCTCCGCGCTGCGCCGCCGGGTGCGGATGACCCGACCCGGGTCGTACTTCACGATGGCCAGCGGCGGGCTGGGGTTCGGGCTGCCGGCGGCGGTGGGGATCGCCCTGGCGGAGCGGGACACCGGGCGCGGCCGGCCGGTGGTGGCGGTGATCGGCGACGGCTCGTTCCACTACTCCGTGCAGGCGCTCTGGACGGCCGCCCAGCTGCGGCTGCCGCTGCCCGTCGTGGTCCCGGTCAACCATCAGTACGCGATCCTCAAGGCGTTCGCCGAGCTGAAGCACACGCCCGGCGTGCCCGCGCTGGACCTGCCCGGGCTGGACGTCATCGCGGTGGCGCACGGTTACGGCTGCGCCGCCGAGGTGGTGGATCCGCTCGACCGGCTCGGCGACGCCCTGCGCGCGGCCCTCGCCGCCGACCGGCCGACGGTGCTGCCGGTGCAGATCAGCACCGACGTGCCGCACATCCTGTAGCCCCCAGCCGGCGCGGGTCAGCGCGGGCCGACCACCAGCGGCGTGCCGGTGAGCACGTCGAGGACCGGTCGCGCGCCGAGCGGGGCCCGCAGCGTGACGGTGACCGGGTGGATGAGCAGCTGGTCGGTGCAGACGCCGGTCGAGCGGGTCGCGCCCCCGCCGACCACCACCACGTCGTCGCGCTCCAGCACCAGCGGCGTGACGCCGGTGTCGCAGGCGCCGACCCCGAGCCGGTAGGTCAGCCGCGCACCCTCGGCAGGCGCCGCGAGATCCTGCGCGCCGACCACACCGTCGGGTGCGGGCCGGGTCGGCGCCACCCCCTGCGGTACGGCGGTGACCGCGCTCGGCGCGACGGCGAGCCGGGCCACCGGCGCCTTCAGCTCGGTCACGGTGAACAGCCACGCCGGCACGTCGGCGACGCCCCGGCTGGTCCGTACCGGGGCGGTGCCCAGCCGCACCGCGGTCACGGTCAGCGGGATGCAGGCGCCCGGGTCGGCGGGGCTGGTGACCCAGCCGTCCGGTCCGGGCTCGATGGTCGGGCCGCCCTTGGACCGCCCGGGTTCCTTCGGCCGACCGGCGCACGGCGGCGGGTCGCCCTGGTCCAGTTGCGCGTACGCGTCGGCGGCGCTGATCAGCGGCACCCGTAGGGTCCCGTCCAGGAACCGGACGGTCCCGTCGCCGGGCTTCGCGGCGGGCAGTTCGATCTGGTCCCGGTACCAGCCCGCCCGGAACGCCGCCTCGGTGTCGGAGCCGAAGCCCGGGTCGCCGGTCAGCACCGTGGCGTCCTGCAACGGCACGTACCCGGTCCGCCACGCCGGGCCGGGGCGCCAGGCCTCGGCCACCTCGACGGCCCGCTGGTCGAACGCCTCCCACCGGTGGTCCGGGCTGCCGGCGGACGGCCCACCGGCGGCCGGGCCGGAGCCGGCCGGGGCACACCCGGCGGCGACCAGGAGGGGCAGCCCCAGCAGGGCTATCGCGCGACGCATGCCGCTTGGACGCCGCGCCCGCCCCGCCGGTTCCCGTCCGGGCGAGCGAGGCTCAGGTCTCCCCGCCCAGATCGGCCTGGTACGCCTCCCAGAGCAGGTCGGCGCCGCGCTGCCGGTGCCGGTGCAGCGCCCGCAGCAACTGCCCCGCCCGACCGCGCAGCTCCTCGTCGGGTACGCCGGGCAGCTCGGCGACGTGCTGGAGGGCGGCGATCGCCGTGGCGATGGCGGCGTGCTCCCGGGTGAGCAGGCGGACCCCCGGGTCCAGGCGTGGGGCCTGGTGCAGCAGCTCCACGTAGAGGCCGGTGGGTCCCTCGGTGAGCTGGACGTGCTCGGCGAAGCCCTGCCGGACCGGGCCGAGGCGGGTGATCAGCCGCTCCCGCCAGTGGGGTTCTCCGGCGGGCGCGGCGAGCGCCCGGGCGAGAGTGCGCACCTCGCCGTGGAGGGTGGGCCGGTGCTGGCGCGCGACGGGCGGAGGGGCCGCCGCGACGGCGGTGGACGGCTGCTGGATCGGACCGGTGACCATGGGCACCTCCCGCGCTGCTGTGCTACCGCGTACAGCGATGGTGAACCCGCCCGACGGCCCTGTCCAGGGCCCCCTGACGCCTCATCTGCCCCATCCGTCCCACCCGCCCCAGCAGCGCTCACCGGCCCCGGTCGCGGGCGACCACAATCGCCACCCGGACCCACGCCTCGTCCCCGGCCCGGTAGGCGACCGCCCCGGCGGCCACCTCGGCGGTGGCCAGGTCGACGGTGCGGGTGCCCAGCGCGCCGCCGGCAGTGTGGGGCGGCCGGGCAACCGGGGTGGGACCGCCTGGTCCGGAGACGACTGTGCGCCCCGGTCCAGGTGGACCGGGGCGCACAGTCAGGTGGTGGAGGTGCCGGGAATCGAACCCGGGTCCTTCGCCGGTTTGTCAGGGCTTCTCCGAGCGCAGCTCGCTATGCCTCTACTCGGCCCCACCGCTCACGCGAGCGAGTTGGTGTGACGGGCCCAGTCGCTGATTCATCTCGCCGCACGGACCCCGCGACCGGGTCCGATTGGCCAGCCTTCTAGCTGATGCCGGCTAACTGGGTCGAAGGCGCTCCCAGGCCGACAGACTCACTACTCGCCTCAGGCGGCGAGAGCGAAGTCAGCGCGATTGTTCTTGGCGCTTATTGGTTTCCGACGAACGATTCTCGAGACGACGTCGGCTTCCTCGGCTCGCTTCCCCTGCCGCAACGTACGAAGTCGAAACCAGTCACCCCCTCGACGGGCCACCTTCGTGGTGGCACTGACAAGCCTAACGCCTGCTGCAACGGGTTTCATCCCCAGCCCCGGGGCCGGACATGCCGACCAGGACAAAGCGGGCAAATCACTCGTCCATGCCCTTGCCACGCCGGCCGGCCACCCGGGCGATCTCCCGGTCGGCGTCCCGCTTGGCGAGGTCCTGCCGCTTGTCGTACGACTTCTTACCCTTGGCCAGGGCGATCTCCACCTTCGCCCAGCCGTCGGAGAAGTAGACCTGCAACGGCACCATGGTCAGGCCGCCCTCGCGGGTCTTGCCGATCAACCGGTCGATCTCCAGCCGGTTGAGCAGCAGCTTGCGGGTACGCCGGGGCTCGTGGTTGGTCCAGGTGCCCTGGGTGTACTCCGGGATGTGCATGCCGTGCAGGTAGAGCTCGCCGTTGCGCTCCTGGGCGAACGCGTCGACCAGCGACGCCCGCCCGGCCCGCAGCGACTTGACCTCGGTGCCGGTCAGCGCCATGCCCGCCTCGTACGTGTCGAGGATGGCGTAGTCGTGCCGCGCCTTCTTGTTGGAGGCGACCACCTTGCGACCCTTTTCCCGTGGCATCGGCGCCACCCCCTTCCGGCTGACCCACGACCGGTGGCCGGCCGCGGGGCGGAGATCATGCTACCCGAATGACAAGGACCCTCCCGCGCCCTTTATTCCTGGCGCGGGAGGGTCCTGTCAGAGCCGGTACGCGACTAGACGCGCAGGTAGAACCGGAGCGTGACCCAGGCGGTGACGGCGCTGACCAGACCGCCGACGCCCGCCATGAGCGGGAACATCAGGAAGATGTCCCCCCACGAGACCGGCGTGATCAGGCCCTCCAGGGCCTGCATCGACCCGCCGCCGGCGAAGACCTTCAGGGCGGCCAGCGCGACCAGGCCGAGGATCGAACCGATCAGCCCGGCGACCACGGCCTCCAGCACGAACGGCGCCTGGATGAACCAGTTGGAGGCGCCGACCAGCTTCATGACCGCGACCTCACGCCGCTTGCTGTAGGCGGCCACCTGGATGGTGTTGGCCACCAGGAGCAGCGCGGCGACCGCCATCACGATCGCGATGGCCAGCGCGAAGTTCTGGATCCCGGTGAGCACGCCGAAGACCTTGTCGAGCAGCTTGCTCTGGTCGACGATCTCGTCGACCCCCTCGGTGTCCTTGTACTGGTCGTAGATCTTCTTGTACTGCTCGGGGTTGACCAGCTTGAGCCGGAAGGACTCGGGCAGCTGGTCCGGCTTGACCGCGTTCACCAGGTCCGGAGCGTCCTGGTACATCTCCTGGAAGCGCTTGTACGCCTCGTCCTTGTTGACGTACACGACCTCCTTCACCAGGGGGTCGCCCTTCAGCCTGGCGTCGAGATCGTTCTTTTGCTGCTCGTTGACGTCGGTCTTCAGGAAGATCGAGACCTGGATGTTCTCGTAGTAGAGGTCCTTCATGTCGCCGACCTTCTGGAACAGCAGACCGCTGCCGCCCAGCATGAACAGTGACACCGCCAGCGTGATGATCATGGCGATGGTCATCGTGACGTTGCGCCACAGTCCGACCAGTACCTCGGACAGGACGTATTTCACGCGCATCGGGAATTCCTCCGGCTCTCCGGCATGAGGTGTTCGTCGTCAGGGTCTACGGCTCGCGGCCGAGCGCCGGCTCAGCCGTAGACGCCGCGGGCCTGGTCGCGCACGATGCGGCCGCTCTCGATCTCGACGACGCGGCGGCGCATCTGGTTCACGATGTTGGAGTCGTGCGTGACCATCACGACGGTGGTGCCGGTGCGGTTGATCCGGTCCAGCAGGCGCATGATCTCGATCGAGGTGTCCGGGTCCAGGTTTCCGGTGGGCTCGTCCGCCAGCAGGATCAGCGGACGGTTCACGAACGCCCGGGCGACGGCGACCCGCTGCTGCTCACCACCGGAGAGCTCGTGCGGGTAGCGGTGCTCCTTGCCACCGAGCCCGACCAGCTCCAGCACCTCCGGCACGACCCGGCGGGCGACCGCCTTGGTCTTGCCGATCACCTCGAGGGCGAACGCCACGTTCTCGTAGGCGGTGCGGTTGGGCAGCAGCCGGAAGTCCTGGAAGACACAGCCGATGGAACGCCGGAAGTGGGGTCGCTTCCAGGAACGCATCGAGGTGACGTCCTTGCCGTTCACGACGACGCGACCCTTGTTGGGGCTGACCTCGTGGAGCAGCATCTTGATGATCGTGGACTTGCCGGAGCCGGATGGACCGATGAAGAAGACGAACTCGCCCTTCTCGATCGAGACGGACACGTTGTCGAGCGAAGGCCGGGACGCCTTCGGGTACGTCTTCGTCACTTGCTCAAGCTGAATCACGGGTCGGTAGTCTACGCGGTGTAACCGGAGAGCCAAGCCCCCCGCCCCTCGGTAGCGAGTCGCGTCATCTATTTACTGCCTGACGTGGAGATCGATGACGCGCTCCGCCCCCGGTTGATCACACAGTGTCGCCGGCCATCTGCTGCTGCTTGCGCCAGCGGATACCCGCCTCGATGAAGCTGTCCAGCTCGCCGTCGAAGACCGCGGACGGATTGCCCGTCTCCTGCTCGGTACGCAGATCCTTCACCATCTGATACGGGTGCAGGACGTACGAGCGCATCTGGTCGCCCCACGACCCGGCGGCGTCGGTCTTCAGGCCCGCCATCTTGGCCTGCTCCTCCTGGCGCTTGCGCTCCAGCAGCCGGGCCTGGAGCACGCGCAGCGCGGAGGCCTTGTTCTGCAGCTGGGACTTCTCGTTCTGGCAGGTGACCACGATGCCGGTCGGGATGTGGGTGATCCGCACCGCCGAGTCGGTGGTGTTGACGCTCTGCCCGCCGGGGCCCGAGGAGCGGTAGACGTCGATCCGCATCTCGTTCTCGGGGATGTCGATGTGGTCGGTCTGCTCCACCACCGGCAGCACCTCGACGCCCGCGAAACTGGTCTGCCGGCGGCCCTGGTTGTCGAACGGGCTGATCCGGACCAGCCGGTGGGTGCCCGACTCGACGCTGAGCGTGCCGTACGCGTAGGGCACCTTCACGGTGAAGGTGGCGGACTTGAGGCCGGCCTCCTCGGCGTACGAGGTCTCGTAGACCTCGGTCGGGTAGCCGTGCCGCTCGGCCCAGCGCAGGTACATCCGGAGCAGCATCTCGGCGAAGTCCGCCGCGTCCACGCCACCGGCGCCGGCCCGGATGGCGACCAGCGCCTCCCGCGAGTCGTACTCGCCGGAGAGCAGGGTGCGGACCTCCATCTCCTGGATGGCCTTGGTCAGCCCGGTGATCTCGCTCTCCACCTCGGCGAGCACCCCGGGGTCGGACTCCGCCTCGGCCAGCTCCAGCAGCACGCCGGCGTCGTCGAGCCGGGAGCGGAGGCTGCCGAGCTTGCTGATCTCGCCGTTGACGTACGACAGCTGCGAGGTCACCGCCTGGGCCTTGGCCTGGTCGTCCCAGAGGTCCGGCGCGGACGCCTGCTCCTCGAGCCGGGCCTTCTCCTCGTGCAGCCGGTCCAGGTTGAGGACGGCCTCGATGTTCCGGAGGGTGGCGTCGAGTTCCTTGAGCTGTTCGGCATAATCGGCAGCGGTCACGACAAACAAGCGTACTTGGCTCCCGACGGTCCGTTCACCTCAGCCGCCCGACCCGCCGGGGCAGGTCAGCCGACCGGTGCGCTCTTCAGCCAGGACAGGGCCGCCTTGTGGTAGGCGACGGCGAACTCCAACGCGCTGGCGTCGTAGGTGTCGCCTTCCTTCTTGGCGTTCTTCACCTGCTCTCGGACCGCCGCCAGGGCCTCCGTGTGGTACTCGTTCGCCGAGGCGTACAGGTTCTTCAGCTGGCTCGCCGAGTGCAGGTCGCCGAAGGCGATCCGCAGCGCGATCGGGTTGCGGATGGTGTCCCGCCCCGGGTTCTCCGCCAGCCAGCGGGAAAATGTCCGTTTCCCGGCCGCGGTGATCGCGTACGGCTGACTCATCCGCGGCCCGGGCTTGCCGAGCCGCACGAAACCCCGCTCGGCCAGCACCGGCAACTCACGGTAGACCTGACTGCGGGTCATCGACCAGTACGGCGCCAGCCGCCGTTCAGCGGCGGCCATCAGCTGGCCGCCTGTCATCGGGCCCTCGTGCAGCAGGCCCAGCAGGGCCGCCGCCGTGGGGTTGACTCCGGATTCCGCCATGCCCTCTAAGCTGCCACTTTGCTGACCCGGCGTCCAGGATTTGCCGTTTTCGCCACCCGATGGGACTTCCAATGTGCACTGTCGGCGGACGACAGTCCGCCAAGGACATCGATCCTCTCCACCGGCCGGTCAGCTCCGTCCCGCCGGAGGGGCCGGCCCGACCGCCGGTGACGCTCCGTGCGCCACCGGCGGCCGTCGCCGGTTCAGCCCATGTGCGGGTACGTGTGGTCGGTCGGCGGGACGAAGGTCTCCTTGATCGTTCGCGGCGACATCCAGCGCACCAGGTTGTGCCAGGAACCGGCCTTGTCGTTGGTGCCGCTGGCCCGGGCGCCGCCGAAGGGCTGCTGCCCGACCACCGCGCCGGTCGGCTTGTCGTTGATGTAGAAGTTGCCGGCCGCGTAGCGCATCTTCTCGGCCACCGCGTCGACCACCCGGCGGTCGGTCGCGAAGATCGACCCGGTCAGCGCGTACGGCGCGATCGATTCGGCCTGGGCGACCACGTCGTCGAAGCGGGCGTCGTCGAAGACGTGCACGCCGAGGATCGGCCCGAAGTACTCGGTGGTGAAGGTCTCGTGCGCGGCATCGCTGCACTCGAACAGGGTCGGCCGGACGAAGTACCCGACCGACTCGTCCGCCGTGCCGCCGGCCAGGACGCGGCAGGTGTCGTCGTTGTTGATCAGCTCGAGCGCGGCGGTGTGCCGGAAGAACGCCTTGTCGTCGATGACCGCCCCGCCGAAGTTGCTGAAGTCGGTGACGTCGCCGTAGGTCAGCGAGTCGGTGGTGGCGGCCAGCCTGTCGCGCAGCCCGCCCTCCCAGAGCGAGCGCGGGACGTACGCCCGAGAGGCGGCCGAGCACTTCTGGCCCTGGTACTCGTAGGCGCCCCGGATCAGCGCGGTGTGCAGGGCGTCCACGTCGGCGCTGGTGTGCGCGACCACGAAGTCCTTGCCGCCGGTCTCGCCGACCAGCCGCGGGTAGCCCCGGTAGCCGGCGATGTTCTCGCCGACGGTCCGCCACAGGTGCTGGAAGACCTTGGTGGAGCCGGTGAAGTGGATGCCGGCCAGATCCGGGTCGGCCAGCACGACGTCGGAGACCTCCTCGCCGCGCCCGGTGACCATGTTGATCACGCCGGGCGGCAGGCCGGCCGCCTCGAAGAGCCGCATGGTGAAGTGCGCCGCGAACTGCTGGGTCGGGCCCGGCTTCCAGACCACGGTGTTGCCGAGCAGGGCCGGTGCCGAGGGCAGGTTGCCGGCGATCGCGGTGAAGTTGAACGGGGTGACCGCGTAGACGAAGCCCTCGAGCGGGCGGTGGTCGAACCGGTTCCACACCCCCGGCGACGACTTCGGCTGGGCCTCCAGCAGCTGCCGGGCGAAATGCACGTTGAACCGGAGGAAGTCGATGAACTCGCAGGCCGCGTCGATCTCCGCCTGGACGGCGGTCTTGGACTGGCCGAGCATGGTGGCCGCGTTCAGGGTGTCCCGCCAGGGCCCGGCGAGCAGCTCGGCGGCGCGCAGGAAGATCGCGGCCCGCTCCTCGAACGGCAGCGCGCGCCACATCGGGGCGGCGTCCTTCGCGGCCTTGACGGCGGCGCGGGCGTCGTCGTGGGTGGCGTGGCCGGTGACGCCGAGCACGTGCGCGTGCTTGTGCGGCTGGACCACGTTGATCGACTCGCCGCCGGCCATCCGCTGCTCACCGGCGATGGTCATCGGCAGGTCGATCCGCTCGGCGGCCAGCTCGGTGAGCCGCCGCTGAAGCCGCTCCCGGTCGGCGCTGCCCGGCTCGTAGGTGCGTACCGGCTCGTTGCGCGGCTCGGGTACGGAGAACACGGCGTCCATCACAGGCTCCTGTGCGATCTCGACGGCGGTGGCGAAACCGGACCCGCGGGCACCGACCGGACGGCCGGTCGCCGGGCACCGCGCGGTGGACCGGTCGCGGCGGCGGGACCTGCGCCGATTCTTCCATGCGACCCCCCTCGGGCCACCCCACCCCGGCTTCTGCCGGCCCCGCCCGTCGTTCCTCCCGCCGATGATCGGGACGGACCACCGCACACCGGACCGTAGGCAGGGACAGCCACAGAGGGGGCGAACCGTCGGCGAGCAGTCCAATGCTCCTGCGATCCTTCGGCGCGCCGCTGCCGCCCGGCCCGTCCACGTCGGCGGCGACCACCGGGCAGGCCCGGGCCGTGGACGGAGGGGGGCGCCCGGCGACGCGTACCCTGGATGGCCGGTGACCTGCCCGGCCGTCGCGGCCGATCCGGCGTCCGTCGAAGGGGAGACGATGAGCAACCACCCCGGCAGCTCCACGGCCGCGGAACCGGACCAGCCCACGGCCGCCCCGGCCGAGGAGACCGCCCCGGTCGACGCGACCGGGCCGGTGCCGGCGGGCACCGGACGGGGCACCTTCGCGCCCGGTGCCGTGGTGCTCGCGCTGGTGGCCGTCGGCTGGCTGGCGGCGATGCTCTGGTCGACCCGGGCCGCGATCCACTCGACCGCGGCCGGGGTCACCGCGATCAGCCTCTCCGCGTACGCGCTGCCCGGTGTCATCTCGGCGGCGCTGGTCGCCGGCGCCGCGGTCGCCCTGGCGGTGACCAACCCGCTCACCCGGCGGACCGAACGCGCCACGCTGCGCTTCCTCGCCACCGTCGGCGCCGGCCTGCTGGTCGGGCTGGCCGCCGCGGTGGCGATCAACCTGACCTACGCCGACAACGCAACCACCAACACGATCGCCGGCACCACCGCGGCGGCGGCCATCATCGGCGGCGCGGTGGCCGGTGCCCGCAACGCCCGGGTGGTCGGCGCGACCGCGACCGCCGCGCTGGCCGCGCTGATCTTCGTGGTGGCCTTCAGCCGCGCCCGGGACCCGCTCTCCGACCTGTTCGGCGCGGGCGACACCCAGGAGTCGGTGCTCAGTGCCGCGAAGTGGGTCTCCCGGACGGAGTCCCTGCTGGCCGGGCTGCTCGCCGGGCTGGTCGCCTTCGGCTACCTGACCTGGTCGCGCCGCCGGGCCCGCCGGGACCCGGCTGCGCCGCAGCCGCGCTGGCCGGCCTACCTGCTCGCCGGGGCGGGACCGGGCCTGCTCCTGCTGCTCACCGAGGTGATCATCCGGGTCGGCGGCCGGACGCTGCTCGACCTGGCCGCCGCGCTCAGCGACGCGGACGCGGTCGCGCAGACCGCGCTCGGCACCTCGCGGGTGGACAACGGCATCTGGGTACTCTTCGTCGGGGCGCTGACCACGCTCATCGCCTTCGGCCGCACCCTCGGCCCGGCACCCGGCGCCGACGAGGCGGAACCGGCCGAGGACGAGCCGGCCCGCTGAGGTCCGGCGGCCGGCGCGCCGCAGGCCGCGGTCAGGAGACCGAGCGGAGCAACAGGTCCAGCTCGGTCACGTCGTACCACTCCAGCTCGTGGTCCTCCGCACCGTCGACCGTGAACTGGGCGTCCGGGTCGCCGGCCTGCGCCTCGGCGATCACCTCAGCTGCGGCGGCCACGTCCTCCACCGCCTCCGCGCCGTCAACGTGAATCGCGGCGACCGACGTCACCGGCACCGGCCCGGTCAGCCGGACGAGGCTGGACCCGAGATCCCCGTCCATCCGGCCGACCGCCGACGCCGGCAGATCCACCGAGACCACCACCCGACGGCGGGGCGCGGCCGGGTCGGCCCGGAGCAGGAGCAGCGCGTCCTGGGCGGCCCGGGTGAAGGCGACGTACTCCAACTCCTCCTCGTCACCCTCGGCGTACCACTCGCGCAGCTGGGGGGTGACCGCGTGCGCCTCGCCGTCGGCGAGTCCCTGCTCGCGCAGCCGCGACAGCATCGGGACGGTCGCCGGCACGTACACCCGGACAAGCTCGTCGGTCACGGTGTCTCCCCTGCTCAGGCCCCAACCGGCGGACGCCGGCCGCGGGCGCCGATGATGCCTTACGCCGTGACCGTCATACACCTCGCACCCGCCCGGGAGAAGTTTCCCGCCGGTGTGTCCCGTCGGTCGTGGCCGGACGCGACCGGAACACCGCTGGTTCAGCGACGCCACTGATGGTGAAACTGAGGCAAACGACGTCAACCGTTCAGAGAATCTGAGTGATTCTCTTCCTGCTTCGTTGGTCCATGCCTCGGTGAGCCGAGGTCTTACTGGTCCTCCACAGGCGTTTCGTGTCTCCGGGGAACTGCCCGGCGACAGTTGCGTGTCAGGTGGCGGCGTGCATGGCGGTGAGGAGATTTCGGGCGGCATTGTGGTCTCGGTTGTGGGTGGCGCCGCAGCGGCACGTCCAGGACCGGTCGGACAGGGTCAGTCCGGCGTTGACCGCCCTACAGACGGAGCAGGTCTTCGTGGACGGGTACCAGCGGTCGGCGGCCCATACCGTCGACCCGTACCAGGTGGTCTTGTACTGCAACTGCCGTACGAACTCGGCGAACCCTGCATCGGAGACGGCGCGGGCCAGGCGGCGGTTGCGGAGCATGCCCGCCACGTTGAGGGACTCGACGGCGATGGCGCGTTTGGATGTCGCGAGCCTCGTCGTCAATTGGTGCAGAAAATCGGCCCGCTGGTGGGCGACCTTCAGGTGCACGGAAGCGATCTTCCGGACGGCCTTGGCCCGGTTCGCCGACCCCCGCTGGCAGCGGGCCAGCGCCTGATTCGCCCGGCGCAGCTTCCGCTGCGCCGCCTTCAACGCCCGAGGCGCGTGGATCTCCTCCACTTGGCCCGTGTCGTCGGCGATGACCGCGAACGTGGCGAGTCCCAGATCGATGCCACAGGTCGGCGCGTCGGCCGCAACCGCACGACGGGTGTCGACGTCCGTGCGATCGATCTCGAGCTGGAAAGACACCCACCAGCGTCCCGCCCGCTGGCGCACCGTCGCGCCGATGATCCGGGCCCGGCCGTCACCGATGCGTCCGGTCAACCACGACATGTCCTCCCGGGTGCGCACAGGGCCGACCCCGGGCAACGCGACCATACTCGGGCCGGTGGGGTGGGCTCGGTCGGCGTCATAGCGGAACCGAAACCCATGCCTGCGCTTCCGCCAGGTCGGAAACCCGACCCTGCCGCCCCGGCGTGCACCCTTACGCGAATCGGCCCAGTTCCTCAACCCGGCCGCCCGTACCCGACACGCCTCCTTCGGCACCCGCGACGACAACCCTGCCTGAGTGAACCAGGGGTATGCGGTGGGATGGGCCGCCCGCCACGCCTTCTCCAACGCCGGCGCCGACCACGGCACCGGCGTCAACCGTTCTTCGCCGATGCCGTAGGTGCGCTCGGCGTTGCGCTGATCCAGGGCTGCCTTGACCAGAGCGAGGCAGAAGTTCTCCACCACCCGCGACAACCCCGCGTGCTGAGCCAGCCGGGCACATTGCTGCACGGTCGGATCCAACTCGACCCGGAAACCTTGTCTGACCCGGCTCATCCGGCCGCCACAATTGCCTCCATCGCAGCTCCCGCCTTACCGGGCCGCCGAACCACACCCATACATGCGGACACAGCAAGAGGTCACAGCGTCCACGACGTCTTCCACCAGTTCATCCGCGACCTCAGCTTCGTCGAGGACGACGATGCGGCGGCCGGTCGCGGCCAGCGCGCACGACGAGCCCTGCACCCCGAAGCGGGCCAGCCGACCGCGATGCTCGACCACGGCCGTCGTCACCCCCGGATCCCGCAACAGCAGCCTCGCCAACCTCGGCCGGTCGCCATTCGACGCACCGGCACCGGCATCCGCCGAGTCCGAGCCCACGACGACCGGTCTGGTAGTGCACACCATTCCGACACGCCCACCCGACAACGTCACCCACTGATGATCACTGAGAAGAACCGAGAATCACTAATGACACGCCAGCAGTTTCCGTTCAATCCGCGCGTGGCGAAGGATGCCGGACGGGCGCGGACGCGGACGGGCCCCGGCCGTTTCCGACCGGGGCCCGTCGTTGCTGCGGGTTGCTCAGGCGCCGTTGTTCGGCGCGCCGTGGCAGCGCTTGTACTTGCGGCCGGAGCCGCACGGGCAGGGCGCGTTGCGGGACGGGCCCGCCTCGGCGCCGTCCACCTGACCCGGGGCCGCCCGACGCGCGGTGCTCGCCGCGACGGCGTGGCCGCTCATGCCGGCCGCCGCCGGGCGACGTGGCGAGGACGGGTTGGCCGGGGCGGCCGGCCGGGCCGTCTTCTCCGGGCTGCCCAGGCCGAGGGCCGGCGCCTGCTGCTCAGCCGGCTCGACGGCCACCGCACCGGCGCCCGCCTCACCGTCGATGGTGGGCGCGGAGTATTGCAGGCCCTGCTGCTGCGGGGCGCGGTTGAGGCCCTTGGCGCGGATCTCGACCGGCTTCTCCAGCAGCTGCACCTCCTCGGCCTCCGGCTCGGGCTCCTCGACCTGGACCTCCAGGTTGTAGAGGAAGCCGACCGTCTCCTCCTTGATGCCGTCCATCATGGTGGCGAACATGTCGAAGCCCTCGCGCTGGTACTCGATGACCGGGTCGCGCTGGGCGTACGCCCGCAGGCTGATGCCCTCCTGCAGGTAGTCCATCTCGTAGAGGTGCTCGCGCCACTTGCGGTCGATGACCTGCAGCAGCACCATCCGCTCGAGCTGGCGTACCGCCTCCTCGCCGAGCGTCTCCTCGCGCCGGTCGTACGCGGCGTGCGCGTCCTCCTTGAGCCGGGCGAGCAGGAAGTCCTGGTCGAGGCCGGCGCGGGAGCCGACCTCCTCCTCCAGCTCCTCGACGGTGACATCCACCGGGTAGAGCTGCTTGAGGCTGGACCAGAGCTGGTCCAGGTCCCAGTCCTCGGCGTAGCCGTCGCTGGTGGCGCCCACGACATAAGCGCTGATCACGTCGTCGATCATGTTGCGGACCTGCTCGGAGAGGTCCTCGCCGTTGAGCACCCGGAGGCGCTCGGCGTAGATCACCTGACGCTGCTTGTTGAGCACCTCGTCGTACTTCAGGACGTTCTTCCGGATCTCGGCGTTCTGACCCTCGATCTGGGCCTGCGCGCTCTTGATCTGGCGGGTGACCATCTTCGACTCGATGGGTACGTCCTCCGGGATGTTGAAGCGCTCCATCACCGCCTCGACCGCGCCGGCCCGGAAGCGCTTCATCAGCTCGTCCTGCAGCGAGAGGTAGAAGCGGGACTCGCCCGGGTCACCCTGGCGACCGGCCCGACCACGCAGCTGGTTGTCGATGCGCCGGGACTCGTGCCGCTCGGTGCCCAGCACGTAGAGGCCACCGGCCGCGGCGACCTCCTCCGCCTCGACGTCGCAGGCCTGCTTCCACTGGGGCAGGACCTCCTCCATCGCCTTGGCGTACTCCTCCGGCTGCTCGACCGGGTCGAGGCCGCGCTGGCGCAGCTCGTTGGCGGCGAGGAACTCGGGGTTGCCGCCGAGCAGGATGTCCGTACCGCGACCGGCCATGTTCGTGGCGACGGTGACCGCGCCCTTGCGCCCGGCCTGGGCGACGATCTCCGCCTCCTTGGCGTGGAACTTCGCGTTCAGCACGGAGTGCGGGATGCCCCGGCGGCGCAGCAGCGTGGAGAGGATCTCGGAGTTCTCCACCGAGACGGTGCCGACGAGCACCGGCTGACCGGCCTGGTGCCGCTCGGCGATGTCTTCGATGACCGCGTTGAACTTGGCCTTCTCGGTCTTGTAGATCACGTCGGCCCGGTCGAGCCGGACCATCGGCCGGTGCGTCGGGATGGTCACCACGCCGACCTTGTAGACCTTGTTGAACTCGCTCGCCTCGGTCTGGGCCGTGCCGGTCATGCCGGAGAGCTTCTCGTAGAGGCGGAAGTAGTTCTGGAGGGTGATGGTGGCCAGGGTCTGGTTCTCCTGCTTGATCTCCACCCCCTCCTTGGCCTCGATCGCCTGGTGCATGCCCTCGTTGTAGCGGCGGCCGTGCAGGATGCGGCCGGTGAACTCGTCGACGATCAGGACCTCGCCGTCGCTGACGATGTAGTCCTTGTCGCGCTTGTAGAGCTCCTTGGCCTTGATCGCGTTGTTCAGGTAGCCGACCAGGGGCGTGTTCACCGACTCGTAGAGGTTGTCGATGCCGAGCCGGTCCTCGACCTTGGCCACGCCGCGCTCGCTGATCGCGATGGTCCGCTTGGCGTAGTCGACCTCGTAGTCGCCCTCGCCGTCGGTGCCGGGCTGGAGCCGGGCCACCACGCCGGCGAACTCCTGGTACCAGCGGGCCGAGTGCTCGGCCGGGCCGGAGATGATCAGCGGGGTGCGGGCCTCGTCGATGAGGATCGAGTCGACCTCGTCGACCACGGCGAAGTTGTGGCCGCGCTGCACCAGCTCGTCCTTCGACCAGGCCATGTTGTCGCGCAGGTAGTCGAAGCCGAACTCGTTGTTGGTGCCGTAGGTGATGTCGCACTCGTACGCGGCGCGGTGCTCGCTGGCCGGCCGGTTCGGCAGCACCACGCCGACGGTCAGGCCGAGGAACTCGTGCACCCGGCCCATCCAGGCGGCGTCCCGCTGGGCCAGGTAGTCGTTGACCGTGACCACGTGCACGCCCTTGCCGGAGAGCGCGTTGAGGTAGACCGCCATGACCGAGGTCAGGGTCTTGCCCTCACCGGTCTTCATCTCGGCGATGTTGCCGAAGTGCAGCGCCGCGCCGCCCATCACCTGGACGTCGTACGGCCGCTGGCCGAGCACCCGGGCGGCCGCCTCGCGGACCGTGGCGAAGGCCTCGGGCAGCAGGTCGTCGAGGGTCTCACCGTCGGCGAGCCGTTCACGGTACTGCTCGGTCAGGCCGCGCAGCTCGTCGTCCGTGAGGTTGACGTAGTCGTCCTCGATCGAGTTGACGGCGGCGGCGATGGCCTTGAGCCGGCGCACCATGCGGCCCTCGCCCGCGCTAAGGACCTTTTCCAGAATCGACACGGATCAACGCTCCCCTAGACAGTCTCGAACCATCGTAGGCGCTCCGCCGCGGCGATGGTCACTGGTGGCGGCGGTCCGGGGCAGCGAAACCGACATAACGTGCGGCCCACGCCCTGACCGGCGGTTTATCGGGTTACGCCCAGCGCGAACGATCCGGCACGATGGCTCGGGTGGAGCCTGTGGAGATCACCGAGGACGGCCTGCTGCTACGACCCTGGCGGGCGGAGGACGCCGACGCGGTGCACCGCGCCTGCCAGGATCCGGACATCCAGCGCTGGACCACCGTACCCCGCCCGTACCTGCCCGAACACGCCCTCGGGTTCGTCACCGAGATCAGCGGCAAGGCCTGGGCGGACGGCACCGGGGCGCCGTTCGCGGTCTGCGACGCGGCGACCGGCGAACTGCTCGCCTCCGCCGGCCTCGTCTCCATCGACCGGGGCCTCGACTCCGCCGAGGTGGGCTACTGGACCGCGCCCTGGGCCCGCGGCCGGGGCGTCGCGGTGCGGGCCACCCGGGCGGTGGCCCGCTGGGCGTTCGACGCGCTGAAGCTGCGCCGGGTCATCTGGCAGGCCGAGGTCGGCAACCACGCCTCCCGGCTGGTGGCGCTCCGGGCCGGCTTCCGGATCGAGGGCGAGCTGCGACTGGCCCACCCGGCGGCCGGCGGTCGCCCGGAGGGCTGGATCGGCTCCCTCCTCCCGGCCGACCTGGCCGCGCCGGGCGAGCCCACGCCGGCCGGCCCGGACACCCTCCAGGCCCGCCGGGCCGCCGTCTTCGGCCGGCCGCAGCCCGTCCTGTTCGCCACCGCCGGGGCCACCGAGCTGCGGCTGCGCCCAATGGAGGAACGGGACCTCGACGCCGTCGTCACCACCTGCCGCGACGAGGACACCATCCGCTGGACCACGGTCCCCCACCCGTACCAGCGCGCGCACGCCGAGGGCTTCATGCGGGACTTCGCCGCGGCCGCCTGGGCCCGGGGCACCGGCGCCTACTACGCCATCGCCGACAGCGACGACCGATACGTCGGATCGGTGGACCTGCGGATTTCACCCGCCGACCCGCTCAACGGCGACGTCGGCTTCATGACCGCCCCGAGCGCCCGGGGCCGGGGCTACATGCCCGCCGCGGTGGGCGCCCTGACCGCGTGGGGTTTCACCACACTGCGCTTGGCGCGGATCGAGTGGCGGGCGCTGGCCGGCAACACCGCCTCCCGCCGGGTCGCCGAGAAGGCCGGCTTCGCCTTCGAGGGCACCGCCCGTGGCGTGCTGCCCGCCCGGGACGGCCGGGGCGACGCCTGGGTCGCCGCCCTGCTCGCCGAGGACCTCACGGGAGGGCTGACGTGACCCCGCAGGTGATCGAGTCCGACGGGGTCCGGCTGCGGCTGTTCCGCGACGACGACGTGGCGGACACCGCGGCCGGCTGCGCCGACCCGCTGACCCAGCGGTTCATCCCCGGCATGCCCGACCCGTACACCGAGGAGACCGCCCGCTGGTGGATCACCGAAGGCGCGCCCGCGGCCTGGGCCGGCGGCGGCTGCGCGTACGTGATCGCGGATCCGGCCACCGACCGGCTGCTCGGCGGCATCGGCCTGAGCCACGTGGTGCCCTACCGCGCGCAGGCGGAGATCGGCTACTGGGTGGCGCCGTGGGCGCGGAGCCGCGGCGTGGCGAGCGCCGCCACCCGCGCCCTGGCCGGGCACGCCTTCGCCACCGGGACGGCCCGGCTGGAGCTGCTCACCCACCCGGAGAACGCGGCCAGCCAGCGGGTCGCCCTCGCCGCCGGCTTCCGGCACGAGGGGGTACGCCGGTCCGCCAGCCCGGTCCGCGGGGGTGGCTGGCACGACCTGATCGCCTGGGTACGCCTCGCCGACGACCCGCCCGGGCCGGCCGCCCGGCTCCTGCCCGACCTGCCCGACGGCCGGCTCACCGACGGCGTGGTGACCCTGCGCCGGCTGGGCCCGGACGACGTGGACGCGATGTACCGGCTGCACACCCGGCCCGAGGTGGTGGCGAACCGGGTACCGCCGGTGGCGGCCACCACTGCGGCGATCGAGCGGCGCTGCCGGCGGGCGGAGAGCCACTGGCTGGCCGGCGGCTCGGCCGACTTCGCCGTGCTGGACGCGGCGACCGGGGCGGTGGCCGGCGGCTGCGCGCTGGTGTACGACGAACCGTCGACCGGCCAGGCCATGCTCGGCTACAGCCTGCTGCCGGAGGCCCGCGGGCGGGGGCTGGCCACCCGGACGGTGGGGCTGCTCGCCGGCTGGGCTCTCGGCGTCGGGCTGGCCCGGCTCTGGGCCGGCACCCGGCCGGAGAACGTCGCGTCGCAGCGGGTGCTCGAGAAGGTCGGCTTCCGCCGGGAAGGGCTGGCCCGTGGCCGGTTGCCCGGCCCGGACGGCACCCGGGTCGATTCCGTCGTGTACGGCCTGCTCGCGGCCGACCTGCCGGCGGCGCGCTGAGGCGGGAGACGACGCGGAGCCGTGGTGGTCGCCCACCACGGCTCCGCCGCCGGTGTCTGCGGGGTGGTCAGGGGTCAGGCGTCGAGGGAGATGATCCCGTAGTCGTAGGCGTGCCGACGATAGACGACACTCGGCCGCCCGGACTCCTTGTCCTGGAACAGGTAGAAGTCGTGGCCGACCAGTTCCATCTGGAACAGGGCGTCGTCGACGGTCATCGGCTCGGCGGGGTGCACCTTCTCCCGCGCGATGTGCCACGGCTGATCGTCGTCGTACTCCTCGTAGCTGTCCTCGGGTCGTTCGGCGACCGCGGTGGCCGTCTTGGCGCCGTCGGCGAGCGCGGCGGGCACGGCTTCGCCGAGGTCGGCGACCGGCAGACCCGCGGTGGCGGCGGCGACGGAGAGCGGCGCGTGCCGCCCCCGGTGGACCCGGCGCCGGTCGGCCGCCCGGCGGAACCGGGTGTCCAGCTTGGCGATGGCCGCGTCCAGCGCGCTGTAGAAATCATGCGTGCAGGCCTCGGCCCGGATCACCGGGCCCCGTGAGACGCAGGTGATTTCCACCCGCTGGCAATGATCGGCCTGGCGCGGATTGCGCTCGTGGAACAACTCCACGTCGACCCGAATGAGCTTGTGGTCGTAGCGTTCGATCTTCGCGAGTTTCTCGGCTACGTGCACCCGGTAATGGTCCGGCACTTCGACGTTACGGCCCTTGACCACGATGTCCACGTGACCTCCCTTGTTCGGACGGTCGTTCGGTCCGGTACCCGGTCGGCACGCCTGGGAGATCCCCGTTCGGCGTCGACCGGTTCAGTACGGCTACGCCTCCTCTCACCGCCGGGGGCGGTTGGGAAGACCTCCTACCCCCGACAGCAGAACGCTAACTCCTGTTCGTGCGGCAGTCACCCCTTGTTGTCGAGACCGCCCAGGAATTTTCACAGCTCATACACCAAGGGGTGAAACGGAAACACGAAGCGTCACCTGTGGCGTCGTTTTTGCGTTGCGGCGAGCACCGCCGCGACGTCTGGCGTCATTCCCGCCGGGCGCAAAATTCGGCTCACCGCGGCCAGGGTCACCCCGGTGGTGACGATGTCGTCCAGCACCACCACCGCGGTGTCCGCGCCGACCCGCGGCGCAACGCCGAGCCGGCGCAGCCGGAACGCCGAGTCCGCCGCCGCGGCCCGGCCCGCGCTGTCCAGGGCGACCGAGTCCGGCCGGGGCAGGGCCCGCAGCGGCCGGACCACCCGCACCGGCCAGCCGGCCCCGCGGAGCCGGGCCGCCGCGTGGCCGGCCAACCGGTCGAGGTGGTCGCCGTACCGGGCCCGGGCCGCCGGCGCGGTGTCTGACACCGGCACCAGGAGCACCGGCCGCGACCGGTCCACCGCCGCGGCCACCTCAGCGAGCAGCGCGCTTAGCGGCCGGGCCAACCCGTGCCGGCCGCGCGCGCTCCTTGTACGCGAGCAGCCGTTCCTCTCATGGTGCGCAAGTGAGCACATGATCGGATGTCCTACCTTGCGGTGGGACGGTCCCGGTGTTGCCCGCCGTGGCGGTGCCGGGTTGACG